>JBBSHP010000238.1:0-6920 GCA_038232555.1 Bryobacterales bacterium | reverse complement strand
TGCATCGGCTGCGAACTCTGTTATACGGCGTGTTGGGACGGGGCCCACCAATGCATCTATGTGCATCCCGCGCCCGGTGGGATCAGTGCAACACCCGTAACCAAAGCCGCCCAACTCGCACTGGATCCCAGGCACACTCCGGCGCACCGCATCCCCTGGGTGGACGAGAACGAATGCGTCGGATGCAACCTCTGCTGGCTGGTCTGCCCGGTGGACGGCTGCATCACCATGGACGAAGTCCCCACCGGTCTATCGAAGCAATCGTGGGACATGCTTCAGCTTTGTCCCCGCCAAATAGTATGACCACACTAATCCGCAACGGAAAAATTGTCAACGCTGATAAGACCCACCAAGCCGACCTCCTCATAGAAAATCGTAAAATTAAAACGATAAGCCCAAATCTTCCACAGGAAAACGCCGACCGCATCCTGGACGCGACGAATATGCTCCTGCTGCCCGGAGGAATCGACGTCCACACGCATCTCGACATGCCCTTCGGCGGAACCACGTCCAGTGATGACTTCGAAACCGGCACGCGCGCTGCGGCGTTCGGTGGTACCACCACGATCATCGACTTCGCAATTCAGGCCCGCGGCACCAGAATGCGCGATGCGCTGGATACCTGGTGGAAAAAAGCCGAGGGCCGTGCCTGCATCGATTACGGGCTCCACATGATCGTGACGGACCTGCCCGATTCTGGTCTCGAAGACATGGACGATCTGGTGCGCGAAGGCGTCGCCAGCTTCAAGCTGTTCATGGCTTATCCTGGCGTGCTGATGGTGGACGACGGGACCATTTTCAAGGCCCTTTCACAGACTGCTAAGAACGGTGCCCTGATCTGCATGCATGCCGAGAATGGCAGCGCCATTGACGTCATTGTGCAGCGAGCCTTGGCAGAAGGAAAGACTGCGCCCATCTACCACGGACTTACCCGGCCCGTGACCGCCGAAGCCGAGGCAGTGAACCGCGCCATCGCACTTGCCGAGATGGCAGGCGTGCCTGTCTACATCGTGCATCTATCATCCGAAGACGCGCTGAACAAGGTACGCGAGGCCCGCGATCGTGGTGTTCCCGCTTTCGCCGAAACTTGTCCGCAGTACCTCCTGCTTTCTATTGAAGAAATGGAACGGCCCAACTTCGAAGGCGCCAAGTACGTGTTCACGCCCCCGCTGCGGCCTAAACATCACTTGCCTAAGTTGTGGGATGGTCTCAAGAACGATCACCTCCAGGTAGTTTCAACCGATCACTGTCCGTTCTGCTTCGAGGATCAGAAAGTCCTGGGCAAGAACGATTTCACCAAAATACCGAACGGCGGTCCAGGCATCGAGAACCGTTTGCAATTGATCCATCATCATGGCGTAAACACGGGTAAGCTCTCGATCAATCGATTTGTGGAGCTTACGTCCACCACTCCGGCGCGCATCTTCGGGCTGTATCCTCGCAAAGGAGTTCTGGCGCCGGGCAGTGATGCCGACATCGTAATATGGGACCCTCAGGCCGAGCACACCATCAGCGCCCATACCCATCACATGCGAGTCGACTACTCCATGTTTGAGGGTTATAAGGTAAAAGGAAACGCTCGAACCGTCATCTCGCGGGGCGACGTGGTTATTGAGAACAACCAGTTTCATGGCAAACCTGGACGCGGCGAGTACCTGAAGCGTGCCGCGCGTGGCGGAGCCTGGCAGTAGCGTGAACCCTGACCCCTCCCTTTACAACCAGGACCTCGCGCCAGTACCCCCTGAGCGTCGCACTTGGGGAATCTACAACTACGCTTCCCTGTGGGTCGCCATGAGCGTCTGCATTCCCACCTACATGCTGGCCTCGGGCCTGATCGCGGGCGGCATGAGCTGGTGGCAGGCGATCGGCACAATTTTGTTGGGCAACCTGATTGTCCTGGTGCCCATGCTGCTGAATGCACATGCCGGAACCAAGTACGGCATCCCTTTCCCGGTCTACGTACGCGCATCGTTTGGAGTGCGTGGCGCCAACGTCCCAGCGGTTTTGCGCGCCCTGGTCGCGTGCGGATGGTTCGCCATTCAATGCTGGATCGGCGGACAGGCGATTTACTCGATGCTGGGGATTCTGTGGCCGCAGGCCGGCAAGCTCAGCGGCGGCATCTGGATCTGCTTCTTCGCATTTTGGTTGCTGAACATGGCTGTGATCTGGCGCGGTATCGACACAATTAAATTTCTGGAGGGGATCGGCGCGCCCTTCATGCTGGCGGTCGGGCTGCTCTTGCTTTGGTGGATTACCGGCAAAGCCGGAGGCCTCGGTCCCGTCCTAAGCGCTCCCAGCAAGTTTCAAAACACTCGCGATTTCATGCGCTTCTTCATCCCTTCGCTTACAGGCATGGTGGGCTTCTGGGCCACTGTAGCGCTCAACATCCCGGACTTCACCCGGTATGCGAAATCGCAGAAGGCTCAAATGGTCGGCCAGGCGCTTGGATTGCCAACTGCGATGAGCTTGTATTCCTTTATCGGCGTAGCAGTCACGTCGGCCTCGGTAGTGCTTTTCGGCGAAGCAATCTGGGATCCGGTGGTGCTGCTCGGGCGGTTTCATGAGCCGCTGATCGCGTCCATCGCTCTGATCGCACTGTTGATCGCCACACTCAATACCAATGTTGCAGCAAACGTGGTTTCGCCATCCAACGATTTTTCGAACCTCAATCCCCGGCTTATTTCGTTTCGCACCGGCGGCATGATTACCGGCGTAGTGGGCGTATTGATGATGCCCTGGAAATTGTTGGGAGATTTCAGCGCTTACATCTTCGGCTGGCTGGTCGGCTACTCAGGCCTGCTGGGTCCGATCGCGGGCGTCATGATCGTTGACTACTTTTTGGTGCGCCGCAGTGAATTGGACGTGGCCGACCTATATCGGCGGGGTGGCATCTACGAATATCGAGGCGGAGTAAATTATCGCGCCATGCTGGCCTTAGGCGCGGGTGTGTTTGTAGCTCTGCTGGGGCTGGTCGTGCCCCCACTACGATGGCTTTATGATTACGCCTGGTTCGTAGGCTTTCTGGTCGCAGGCGCTGTGCACTACGCGCTCGCACAAGGGACTGACGTTCTGCCAAAGCAATTTCCACTAGGAGAAAACGCATGATAGCAACCGAAACAGAAGTTCAAGAGCTCTCATTCCTGATCAACGGAACCAATCAAAAGGGGCGCAACGAATCTTTACACGACATTATCAATCCGTCCAACGGCGAAGTTCTTGCAAGGGTCCCCTACGCCAATGAATCGGAAGTCAACAAGGCCGTTCAGAATGCCCACGCCGCGTTCCTGAAATGGCGCGAAGTGCCCGTGGTCGACCGCGTCCAGGTGCTCTATCGCTACAAGCTCCTGCTCGAAAAACATGCCGATGAGATCGCCCGCATTCTCTCCAATGAGAACGGCAAGGTTCTCGACGACGCCAAGGCTTCGGTGCGGCGGGGAATCCAAATGGTTGAAGTGGCCTGCGGCATGCCTAGCTTGATGATGGGAGATTCGCTCCATGAAGTCGCAAAGGAGATCGACTGTCACTCCATCCGTCAGCCGTTAGGTGTCTGCGTTGGGATTACCCCGTTCAACTTCCCGGCCATGGTGCCTATGTGGATGTTTCCGTTCGCCATCGCCTGCGGCAATTCGTTCATTCTGAAGCCGTCCGAAAAAGTCCCGATGACACCTGCCCGTACCGCCGAACTGTTACAGGATGCCGGCCTGCCTGCGGGCGTCTACAACGTGATTCATGGCGACAAGGTTGCCGTTGACGCACTCTTGCACCATCCGCTGGTCCGCGCGGTCTCATTCGTGGGCTCCACGCCGGTCGCTAAATATATCTATGCGACCGCCGCCGCTGAAGGCAAAAGAGTGCAGGCTTTGGGTGGCGCCAAGAACCACCTGATCGTGATGCCCGATGCCAACCTGGACAAGACTACGGACGCAATCATCAGCTCGGCATTCGGAGCCGCTGGAGAACGCTGTCTGGCGGGAAGCGTCCTGGTCCCCGTAGGGGACGCTGCGGAGCCGCTGCTTGAAATGCTCGTGAAAAAGACTAAAGCCATGAAGATCGGAGAAAGCACTGAGCCAGGCATGGACATGGGACCGCTGGTTACTTCGGATCACCACAGCAAAGTAGCCGGCTACATCGAAAAGGGTGTTGCCGAGGGCGCCGTGCCATTGTGCGACGGCCGTTCGGCCCAGCGCGAAAATGGCTACTACCTGGGTCCGACTATCTTTGACAGAGTCACCCCCGCTATGACCATCGCGAGGGAAGAGATCTTTGGTCCAGTGCTTTCCGTGATTCGGGTCAAGACTCTGGATGAGGCAATTGAGTTGGTCAACAATTGCCCTTTTGGAAACACCACCTCCATTTTCACGAGTGATGGGAAGGCCGCGCGCGATTATTCGCAGAAAATCGAAGTCGGCAGGGTGGGAGTGAATATCGGTGTGGCTGCACCGATGGCCTTTTTTCCTTTTTCCGGGTGGAAAGCCTCCTTTTTCGGCGATTTGCACGCTCATGGCAAAGATGCTGTTGCGTTCTATACAGAGCAGAAAGTAATTATGACCCGCTGGTTCTGAAACGTTCTTACCCGGCGTGAGTCTTACATGCGATTAGGTGTCGGCTGAAGACTGCTACGCTAGTCTTGTAAAGATCGAAACAAAAGGAGACCACTATGGACGACAAGAACTCACTCTCGTATTTCTTTCTGGGTTTAGGACTCGGGGTAGCCGTAGGGATGCTCTTCGCTCCCAAGACCGGCGCCGAGACACGCGATATGCTCTCGAGCAAGGCCGATGAAGGCAAAGAATATCTGAAGAAGCGCAGCGAAGACCTTCGCGATTCCGCCAGCGATATCCTGGATAAGGGACGCGACTTGGTCTCGAAGCAGAAAGACCAATTGGACGCCGCCGTCGAGGCAGGCAAGCAGGCCTATCGTGAGACGGTTAGCTCCGCCAGCCAAGCGGCCGGACAGGCTGCCTCCCAGGCGACCAAACTGTAAGCGGGTATCTGCCCTCGACTTTTCGAGACAACTAGCATGGACCAAATGACGTTGCTCTACATTATCGCGGCCTTCGTTTTGATCGCCGCGATCGCGCTTTGCATTCAGGCCGGCTTCCTTTTCGGAATGTACAAGGCAACCAAGGCCATGCAGGAAAAGGTCATGCCTTTGGTACCGAAAGTCGAGGGCTTAATGGCAGTCGCAACTACTACAGTCGACGCCAGCCGACGTCAGATTAGTGACATCACCACCAAGGCCAACGACATCCTCGATTCCACCAAACGGCAATTGGCCAAAGTCGAAGAAGTGGTCACGGATGCGAGTGGCCGGGCCAAGGTGCAGATGGACCGCGTTGAGTTGGTCCTGGACGATACCATGACCCGCGCGCACGAAACGGTTGCTACAGTGCACAACGGCGTGATGCGCCCTCTGCGCGAAATTAACGGAATCGCTCTGGGAATCAGGACAGCGTTCTCCCACATGGCTCGGGGCGGTCGCCCGAGCGTAGCGGAAGCTACCAGCGACGACGAGATGTTCATCTGAAGTAGATCTTGGCAGACGCCCATCGGGTTGTTATTCTCGGAGGCGGCTTTGGCGGATTGTACGCCGCGAAAGCGCTAGGTAAGCTTCCGGTCCAACTCACTCTTGTTGATCGCCGCAACTTCCATCTGTTTCAACCCCTTCTATATCAAGTTGCGACGGGTGCGTTGTCACCCGGTGAGATCGCTTCGCCTTTGCGGGCGGTTCTTAGCCGGCAGCAGAACACGCGAGTCCTCCTCGGCGAAGCGATGGACATCGACGTCGAGCAGCGTTGCGTCAAGCTCGACATCGGTGAGGTCGAGTACGACACGCTGATCGTCGCCACAGGGTCGCGCAACTTCTATTTTGGAAACGATGCCTGGGAGGCCAATGCGCCCGGACTGAAAACCATTGAAGAGGCGACTCAGATCCGACACAAGATTCTCTACGCCTTTGAGGCCGCCGAACGGGAGCCGGACCCAAACAAGCGGCGTGAGTGGCTGACTTTCGTGGTAGTGGGTGCGGGTCCAACAGGCTGCGAACTGGCCGGAGCATTGGGTGAGATCGCCCGCGATACCTTGAAAAACGACTTCCGGTCCATCCGTCCGGAGGAGGCGCGGATTTTATTGCTGGAGGGCTCGCCCCGGGTACTGACTTCTTTTCCGGCCGACCTCTCGCAAAAAGCGGAGCGGTCGTTGATTCGCATCGGTGTGCGCCCGAGAACGAACGTGCGGGTGACGGCGATTGACGAACAAGGCGTCACGCTGAACGGGTCTGAGCGGATATCAGCCCGCACGGTGATTTGGGCAGCGGGTGTGCGGGCGTCACCGCTGGGTGCGCTCCTATCTGAACGTACCGGAGCCGTGCTCGACAAGGGCGGGCGAATCCCGGTGAATGGGGATTGCTCCGTAGCAGGGCACCCGGAGATCTTCGTGATCGGAGACCTGGCCTCTTTTGAGCAGGACGGAAAGCCCCTGGCGGGAGTGGCCCAAGTGGCGATGCAACAGGGCGGTTACGTTGCTAAGTTGATCGGGAAACGCTTGAGGGAGGGCGGTTCGGCTCGCGATCAAAAACCGTTTTGCTACTTCGATAAGGGCAACCTGGCGGTGATCGGACGGGCCGCCGCAGTAGCCCAGATTGGCAGACTGCATGTTTCCGGACTGTTCGCCTGGCTGATCTGGCTGTTCATTCACCTGATGTATCTAGTGGAATTTTCAAACCGTCTGCTGGTTTTCGTGCACTGGGGGTATCTGTACGTGACGTTCAATCGGGGCGCGCGGCTGATTACCGGGAAAACGTCCGACTAAAAGAAGAAGCCCACGGTATTGCTATCGTGGGCTTCTTCGACGTGCTTGCGGGGGAGAAAACTTAGTCAGTGGAAGGACGCCGTTTGAGGGTCGGGCGCTCGTCCTCGTCG
>JBBSHP010000237.1:0-6958 GCA_038232555.1 Bryobacterales bacterium | reverse complement strand
TCACTCCATTGCATGTGGATCTTGAGTACCGGAATACCCCAGGCATCGACGCGAGTCTTGTCGATCTCTGCGAAGTTTTCATAACGAGCCAAACACTCGCCCCAAACACCTAACTGAATCTTCCAACGCCCCTTTCGTACCGCCTCCTTGAACGATGCCCCGAATCCCGGAGCATCCATCGAGAATTCCGGTACGCTGCTACCTTGAAAGCCATAGCCCCGGATGAACCCGTTCGTGGAGGTCTCTTTGATGTTGCGGAAGCGGGGGACATAGATCCCGTTGGGCCGGCGCGGCGGACCGTACCAGGGGTTTGGCCGCAACATGTCCATCTCACCCGAGGCGCCGCCCCCGTAGATGTGGTCTACCAGATAATGTCCCAAAACACCGCTTGAATTGGCCAGTCCGCCCGGCGCGGAATTGAGTAGCAGCCGCGTCGATTCCAGCGTGGACGCGCACAGTAACACCATCCCGGCACGGACCTCTTGCGGCATGCGGGTGTTGCGGTCCAGAAAGGCAATTCCCGAGGCTTTGCCGGTGGTCCGGTTCATCATGATGTGACTGGCCACTGCGTTGGGGATCAGAGTCATCCGGCCGGTCGCGCCCGCGGCTTTCAACGTAGTCCAAACGCTGCTGTAGTAGGAGTTGGTCACGCAGCCCTGTTCACATGGCCCGCAGTAATGGCAAGGCTGCCGCCCATTCAAGGCGCGAGTCAAAATGGCCGCCCGTCCGATGGTCACGGTCCTCCCCATCTTCTCTTTGACGCGATCCCGCAGGATCTCCTCGCCGCAGGTCATTTCCATGGGAGGTTGAAAGATGCTGTCGGGCAGTTGCGGCAAGCCCTCCTCTTGGCCGGTGATTCCGATATAGCGCTCCACGGTTTCGTAGTGCGGCTTCACTTCCGCGTAGGACAGAGGCCAATCCTGCCCGAATCCGTCCCGGCTGGCGTTCTTGAAATCCAGGTCGCCCATGCGATAGCTTTGCCGGCCCCACGACAAAGACCGCCCACCCACCACGCGTTGCCGGATCCAGTGAAAGGGCTTGTCGGGCGCGGTGGTGCAGGGGTTCTCGATATCGTCCACAAACCAGTTCTGATTGGATTCACGGCATGCATAGACCAGCCCCTGAACCGGCCTGCGGTCGAGGATCTTGGGAGAGTTCCCACGGTACTTCAGCTCATAGGGCTGGACATGTTCGCTGAAGTCTTTGGGCGTGACGGGAGGACCGGCTTCGAGGACGGCGATCTTCATTCCGGCTTCGGTGAGCTGCTTAGCGGCCCATCCGCCGGTGGCTCCGGAGCCGACCACAACTGCGTCGTAAGTTTCTGGCATGATTATTCGATCTCGTGCGCTAGTGCGCGGGGTGATCCAGGCATCCGGCGCGCTCAGGCACGCGGTTGCCTTTATTCAATTCCTGGATGCCGATCTTGGAAGTGTAGTAGCCCTGAACCGTGAGCAGCTTCAATTGACGAAAGAAGAGTGTCCCCCGACCAAGCTCAGGTGCGGACACTTCAACATCGCGAATCGATCCAGGACCAGCCGGCCGCTCGGGGGGCGTGGTGGCGCGATCGGGTTCGCTGGCCCGGTCCGGCGTGCCTGCCCGGTTGAGGCTGGCCGGAACACCGGCTCGCTCCTCGCGGTCCACGGCCACAAACAGGGCAGTCTGCTGTGGCGCGGTGCAGCGCACAAACGGGACGCCGTGGCGGTGCAGTGCGAAGCCGTCCATCCAGCCGAGCCCCTCCAGGAAATCCGAGCGCGGGCCAGCGGGACCATCGTGCAGAATCAGGTCGATGTACTCGTGAACTCCGGCCGCAGTGGCGCCGGGCGTGTCAGTGGAAGGGATCATGATGTCGGCCATAGCCGATACCGTGGCCGACTGATGTGCATCGAACAGCAGCGGCTTCCAGACCGGCGGCGGCGTCCCCCTGCTGGACTGGGGCGCTGCCTGGACGGGAACTGCGAGGGCACTCGCGCCCGCAACAGCCCCCTTAAGCATTTCTCTCCGGTTCATACGGGCAGTATACAACCGCCAGGGATGTCAGAATGAGAAGCGCAGCATAAATTCGATCTTGCGGTTGCCGGCCGCGCCGCCACCACCACCGCCCGGGCCACCGCCTCCTGGCCCAAAGCCTCCACCGATCGAGGTGGACTGCCCGAAGAAAGGCGAACTCAAATCCCCTACGGGTTGGCCGAGATTGACATGATTGATCAGATTCCGGGAGCTGGCCGACAAGGTCAGGTTATAGCGCTTTGCGGCAGAACCGCCGCCGAACCCGCCGGGACCGCCTCGCAGTCCGCCGAAGCCCCTATTTCCACCGCCGCCGGGACCCCGTCCGCCGCCGCCCCCACGTCCACCTTCACCTCCGCCGCCCGGTCCACCAAATCCACTATTCGGGCCCGCCGCACTGGAGTTCCGCTCTCCAAAGCCCCAGGTCCGGCTCATGCGCAGGTTGACCGATACGACGCCAGGACCCTGGACGTAGTTGCGCGGGATGATGGTCTGGCCCGCGATGGGGTTGATGTCGAAAACTCCGAAGACTGTGTGCACTACGCTTGAACGGGACAGATCGGTTGCAAAAGCAGGCCGGTCTGTGAACACGCCGTCACCGTTCAAATCGCGCCCGGTGGTGATATTGAAAGGCCCTCCGCTGGCCATCATAATGAATGGAGAAAGCGACACGCCCCATGGCCCGTTGACATTCCCTCCAATGAAGGCGCGGTGTCTGACGTCAAATCCGGCGCGGCCGTATTCGGTGCTGAGGTCGTACTGGTTCGCCGGGAAGCTGTTCACGGAGTCCGTATTGCTATGGGCCGAGCTTAACGAGTAAAAACTGAATATCGAAATTCGCGGATTGATGCGTGCCTGTACGCTGGTAATCAACTGGTTCTGCTTGAATACGCCACTCGACTCGTACTGGTAGATGTCACCCTGGGAGTTTCCAAACGGACGTACTCCACTGGCCGGGTTAGCGATATCGTACGTCCCGAGCAACGGCGCATTGATATTACGTGTGCGCAAGTTGTGCAAGCCACGCGAGTTGGTGTAGTTCATCGAGAGCGTAATGTTGCGCGGTAATTGGCGTTCAATTCCAATGGCACTCTGCATGATGTAGGGAGCACGCAGGCCGGAATCGACCCGGTTGATGGCTTGGGTCTGCCGGGCGGAGGTGAGCGATGCCACGGTGGGCACTACCGGAAAGAAGTCCGGGCTGCGAACGACAAACTGCTGTACCGTCACTCCATTGTGACGCTCAGCATTCAGCGTCAGATTTTCTGAGAACCGCTCATAGAAAATGCCGAATCCGCCGCGAATCACGGTTTTGGGACGGAGCGAAGCTTTCGCGCTACCGGGTGCCCAGGCAATTCCAATGCGCGGCGAGATATCGCCCATGTCATGGATATTGGTCTGGACTTCGTAGCGCAGTCCACCGCTGATGGTGACGTTGGGCCGCACGCGCCAATCGTCCTGAACGAACAGGCCCGCGTCGAACTGATCCACTCCAGCCAGCGGAGTCCCGCCACTCAGCGTAAACTGATTCGGGCCGTACCCGAGCGCGCGGATCTGTACCGATGAAAGTCCCTGTTGCAGCAATAGTTGGGTCTGACGATATACCTGGATGGAGGTGAGGTCGGTCAATACTCTTTGGCCACTGGCATCCAGCTGCACTTGACCATTGGTGATGAGGATCGGAAAACGGCCTCCCGCGAAAGTGAAAGTTCCGTTGTAGTTGGAGGTGGATTGAGAAGCATCGGTGGAACCGCGCAGGCGGGCCCCGAATTTTAAGGCGTGAGTTCCGAGCGCCATCGACGTGTAATTCTGCAGCTCGTAGGAATCCTGATCCGTAAAGTTCAAGCTGAAGGGCGCGCCGCCGGAGACGAAAGCGCCGCTCACGTTAATGGTTGGAGTGTTACTGACGCCCTGCTGATGATTCCGCTCCCGGATGTACTGAAAGCGAGTCTCGTTGATGGTGCGCGCGTTCAGGACGGCTGTCTCCGTAACTTGCACGGTTTGTTCCGTGTTGTCGGTTGCATAGCCACGGGAGGCGAGCGCGAACTGGCCTACGCCCTGATCTTCGTGGGTTTGGGTAGTGTAGGTGTAACGCGCCGACATCGTGTTCGCAGCATCGATCTGATAATCGATCCGGGGACTGAGAGTGGTGCGCCGAATCGGCGTAACGATCGCGCTGTTGAAAGGAACGATGTTGAGGCTGGGATCGAGAACACTGGCGACGATCAAAGCATTCTCGTCGATATCGCGTTTCTCGATATCCAGAAAGAAAGACGCCTTCTTTCCAAGCGGGCCGCTGACATTGCCTCCGAACTGCCGGGATTGGTAGGGTGGCTGCGTAGTGGCGAAGGGATTTCGGGAATTGAAGATGCGATCACCAAAGCTGAAGAAAGCCTGTCCACGGAATTTGTCTGTTCCCGGTTTGGTGAAAATCTCGATGCGGCCGAATCCAAGCCGGTCGTACTCGGCGGCAAATGGATTGGAATTGATCCGAATCTCGCGAATCGATTCCTTGGGGGGAAGACGTCCGCCACTGAAACCGTCGATGAAGATTTGTCCCCCGTTGGGTCCCGCGGCGGGCCCGGCCAGAGCTTGCAGGTCGGAAGCGAGATCGTCGGGATCGTCGGAGAGCGCATTCAGGTCCTCGCCTTTCAAGATGAGCGCGCCGGCATTGTTAGCCGGATCCGTGGAAATTTGCGTCTGCCGGTCTTCTGAATTGACGGTGACTTCCTGTTTCTCGAGTGTCACGGTCAGGTTTGCATCCAGGGAAATACTTTGACCCGGCGAAATGCCCACACCAGTCTTCTCGAATAGCGTGAAGCCCTTGGCACCGATACGGATTGTATAGCTGCCCGGCGTCAACCCGACCAGAGTATAGCGGCCCGATTGATCCGTGCTGGTTGTTTTGACCTTCCCATCCGTTCCGGTCGCGATGACGGTGGCGTCGGGAATTGCGGCGTTCGATGGATCGGTGACAACACCGTGCAGTGAGGCGTTGGGTTGACCGAAAGCAACGGCCACTAGAGCGACTAGGATCGGGAACAGGAATGTCTTTGTTTTCAGTATCTTCATTTTCTCTATGATGTATAAACGTTTATCGGGGGCTTAGGAGTTACTCTCCAGGCCGGATATTCGGTTAAGTATTGTAAAGGCTATGAAATGCCGAGTCTCGGGTGTTAGCTCCACTGCAGAATGACCTTGCCCGAATTCCCCGAATGCATGACTTCGAACGCTTTCTCGAACTCGGTATAGGGGAACCGGTGCGTAATCACGGCACTGATGTCCAGCCCCGATTCAATCATCACGGTCATCTTGTACCAGGTTTCATACATCTCGCGACCGTAGATGCCTTTGATGGTCAGCATATTGAAGACGACCGCGTTCCAGTCGATGGCCATGTCCTTGGATGGAATCCCCAGCATGGCGATTTTGCCGCCGTGACTCATGTTCGCGATCATCTCGCGAAACGCCGAAGCGTTGCCCGACATCTCCAAGCCCACGTCGAAGCCCTCCTGCATCCCGAGCGTCTTTTGCAACTGGTCCAGAGGAATTTCGGCCGTGTCTACCGCTCGAGTGACACCCATTTTACGAGCCAGCTCCAAACGGTACGGATTCTTGTCGGTAATCACGACGTAGCGAGCCGCGGCATGGCGCACCACGGCGGCGCCCATGATCCCGATGGGTCCGGCGCCCGTTATCAGTACGTCCTCGCCCAAGACCGGGAATGACAGAGCGGTATGGACCGCATTGCCTAAGGGATCGAAAATAGCGGCAACATCGAGGTCGATTCCTTCCCGGTGACGCCACACGTTGGTCATGGGAACGGAAATGTAATCAGCGAAAGCTCCCGGCCGGTTCACTCCGACTCCTTTGGTGTGGGCGCACAGGTGCCTGCGTCCAGCCAGGCAATTGCGGCAGCGGCCGCACACCACATGCCCTTCGCCGCTGACGATGTCGCCGGGATGAAAATCGCTCACATTGGAGCCGACTTCGACGATTTCGCCGACGAACTCGTGGCCAATCACCATCGGCACGGGAATGGTCTTCTGCGCCCATTCGTCCCAGTTGTAAATATGCAGATCGGTTCCGCAGATGCCTGCACGGCGGACCCGGATCAGAACATCGTTGATCCCCGGGACTGGATCGGGCACATCTTCCAGCCACAGCCCTGGCTCGGGTTTACTTTTGACGAGTGCTTTCACGTTGGTTGAGAGTCTTTAGGAAGCTTAGGCCCTGGAAGGCGATTTCGTCAGGAGTTGGCGCCAGGTCGCGCCAGATGCACGCGGCGGCGGCGATTTCTTTAACGGCGAAGCCGAAGCTCTCGATAACCAGCCATCCGTCGTAGCCCACCTGGTTGAGTGAATCGAACAGTTCTTGCCATGGTACGTGACCGGTTCCGGGAGTGCCCCGATCGTTCTCGCAGGTGTGGACATGCTTTAGGTGAGGTCCCAGACTTGCCAAGCTTGCCGAGATGGACTTCTCTTCGATGTTGGCGTGGAAGGTGTCGAAGAGCACCCCGATGCGCGAATGGTTCACCGCCTCGCACAGGCGGCGCGCGTCTTCGCAGGTATTCAGAAAGAAAGTCTCGAAGCGGTTGAGCGGCTCTACCGCGAGTGTGATATCCGCGTCATCGAGAACCGGTCCCAGGGATTGAAGATTGCCGATACAGCGCTGCCACTCTTCGCTGGTGCGCCGCCGTCCAGGCAGATAACCCACGGCCGAGCAGAACGGTCCGGCCATGGTCTTTGCGCCGATCTCGGCGGCCCACCGTATTCCATCGCGTAGGAAGGCGACCGCTCTACCGTCGTTTCCTGCCATGCTGAGCTCGCCCGTCAAGGCTGTGCAGAAAGTGCATTCCAGGCCATCGGATTCGAGCGCCCTCCGGATGGGAGCGGCCGGACAATCGTCGAAACTAAACCGGGCGATCTCGACACCATCGAAGCCGGCTTGCTTG
>JBBSHP010000236.1:0-6969 GCA_038232555.1 Bryobacterales bacterium | reverse complement strand
TTTCTTCCGTAGAAAAGTTGGCCTCCAACTCCGTAAGGTTCCGCGGGTACTCTTCCATCTCGCCGCATTTTATCTACTGCGCCTACCTGAGTCAAGCGGATATCCAGCTAACAGAATTCGAAGTAACCGGGCAGCACAGACCCAGTGCTCTCGATAACTCTCCGCATGCCCCAGCTATCCAGCAGCAGACGATCCCACACCACCCAGGCATTCTCCAGGTGAAAGTCATGCTGCCTCGGCGTAAACCAGTCCATTTCGCGGTACGCAGTCAACGTAAACGCCAGCGGAGTCCAGTCGCGGGTTAACTGAACACTTCCTTGCACGGCCCACGTGCCTTCACCTCTCCTGCTGCCAGGGAGCAAACCACTCCGAGCACGACCGGGAAAATCCAAAGTGGCAGCCACGGCAATGTCGAGAGGGGATGGAACCAGATCGATACCATCGCGACGTAGAAGAAGAAGGTCAGCAGCACCCACTCGGAGGTTCGTAGCCGCAGCGGAGACAGCAACTTACTTAGCTACCCTGCTTCATTGCCCAGGCGGATCAACTGCTCGGCGTGCTTCAGCGCCTCCGGTGTCACGCGCTGGCCGGAGAGCATTCGGCCGATCTCCCGCGTGCGCGCTTCGCCCGTCAATTCTTCCACCTCGGCCACCGTGCGGCCCCTCAGTTCACGCTTTTCCACAACATAATGATGATCCGCGAAGCCGGCGATTTGAGCCAGGTGGGTAACGCAAATCACCTGATTGGATTCGGACAGCTTCTTCAGCCGGCGCCCTACCGACTCCGCGATGCTGCCTCCGATTCCGGCGTCCACTTCATCGAAAACCATGGTCCTATCGATACGGGCTCCGGCTATGGCAGCGGGCTCCGTGCACGTCTTGAGAGCTAGGGCGATGCGGGAAAGCTCACCTCCCGAAGCCACCCGATCCAGGGGCTTCGGCTCTTCACCAGGATTGGCGGAAATCAGGAACACCACCCGGTCGGCACCGCGCTCGGACCAGTTGGCCGCGCTCAAAGCAATGCGAAATACTGAGCTACCCATCGCCAAAGATTTCAGCTCGCGCTTTACCCTGCCAGCGAGTTTGTCCGCTGCTTCGGCCCGTAGTTTCGTCAGCTTCTCCGCAGCCAAGCCGTAGTCATGGCCGAGATCCTTCAACTTCGCTTCGAGTTTCGCTCGCCGTTCCGTGGCATTTTCAACCGCATCGATCTGCGCGCGAATATCTTCTAGAAACCGTAGCACGTGTGCCACAGAAGAGCCGTATTTCCGCTTCAATCGGTCCAGCAGCGCCAACCGGCTCTCTACCTGATCCAGCCGGTCCGGGTCACCTTCCAGTTTGTCCAGATAGCTCCGCAATTCTCCGGACGCCTCGGCTGCGGCAATGTCGGCCGAGCGTAGAATCTCAACCACGCCCTGCATGCGTGAGTCTATGCGGGATAGCTCTTCTAATCGCTTGAGTGCGATGCGGATCTGGGCCGAAGCGCTCTGGGGCGCATCGTACAAAGCGGTGTAAGCGGCATCCGCGTTCTCCTGCAGGCGTGCGACATTCTTGAGAACCATACGCTCATTTTCAAGATCGGCCTCGTCCCCTGTCTTGAGCCCTGCCGTTTCGATCTCCTGGCGCTGAAAGTTCCACACGTCCAGCATGCGCAGTTTCTCCTGCTCGGAGCGGTCGATCTCCTCCAGGCCGCGAGCCACGTTCTGCCACTCCGCAAACAGTGCGGCCACCTCGCTCACCAGTTCCAAGCTCCCTGCGAACTCGTCTAACATCCGCAATTGCACGTCGCCTGAAAATAATAGCTGTTGGTCGTGTTGACCGTGGATGTCGCCAAGATAGGGCGCCAAGTCACGCAGCAGCGCGGACGTTACGGGTCGGCTGGCCGCAAACGCGCGCGATTTACCCGTTGCCAGAATCTCGCGCGCAATCAACAACTCCCCGTCTTCCGCGTCAATGCCGGCCGAGGCCAACAATTTCGCGGCCGTGTCACTATGCGGAAATTCGAATATCCCCGAGATGCGCGCCCGGTCTGTGTCGGACCGCACCATGTCGGCGGAAGCGCGGCCGCCAAACAGCAGCCCGAGCGCATCCACCACAATGGATTTCCCGCTGCCCGTTTCGCCTGTGAGCAGGTTCAAACCTCGATGGAATCGAACGCGAACGCGCTCCACCACCGCATAATTCTCGACCACCAGCTCGAGCAGCACAGATGTGTGGGAACCTCTCTCCCATCATAATTTGACAGAAACGTTTGGCGCACCGCAGCATCCTAACCGACTATGGATCGATACCTGCTAATTACCGGCCGTGTCGTGTTAGCCTCCATTTTCCTGATGAGTGGATTCGGAAAAATCACGCACTGGAGCGGCAACGAATCCATGACGGCCGCTAAAGGAATCCCCTTCCCCGCAGTGGCGCTAGCGCTCGCCGTCCTTTTCGAAATTGCCGGCGGCCTCTCGGTCGTCACCGGCTACCATGCCGCTGGGGAGCCCTCGCCCTGTTCCTCTACCTGATTCCTGTCAGTCTCACGATTCACAATTTCTGGGCTAGTCCGGCCGCCGCCGAACACCAGAACCAGATGATCCACTTTATGAAGAACGTTTCGATCATGGGTGGACTGCTGGTGACCGCCTCGCGCAGTCAGCCCGCGCGTGTCTAGGAATCAGTTGCCCGGTGCGACCGGTTCGCGCCGGCAGCGGATCTCGCGGATCGCATAAATACGCCGGCCCTGACTTTCGAAATATGTCCGCATCAAAACTTCGCCCAGGAGCCCGGTACTGAACATCATCAAGCCGGCCAGCACCAACAGAGCCCCGGCGAGCATCAATGGCGCATGCTCCTCCATCATGCCGTGGCCCCAGAGCTTGTGGACAAACAGTCCAGCCAGCAGCAGCGTTCCCAGCGTGATGCCGAGTAAGCCCAGCCGTCCAAAGAAATGCATGGGGCGAGTAAAGTACTTCAGCAAGAACTTGATGGTGATGATGTCGAACAGCACATTAAAGGTGCGTCCCAGTCCATAATGCGATTGTCCGCTAGCCCTCGCGACGTTCCGGATGGGTACTTCGGCGATGCGCGCGCCATACACGCTTGCGAGCGCTGGGATAAAGCGGTGCAGTTCGCCATATAGGTTGATGTCTTTGAGCACCTCGATCCGATAGGCCTTAAAGGTGGTGCCGAAATCACGCAGTTGAACGCCGGACGCCTTAGCCATCATCCAATTCGCAATGCGGGATGGGATGCGCCGGGTGATGGCATTGTCGATGCGATCCCGCCGCCAGCCGCTCGCGATGTCGTAGCCCTCATCGATCTTGGCCAGTAGCGCGGGAATGTCTTCCGGGTCATGTTGCAGATCTCCATCCAGCGAAACAACAACGCTGCCCTGCGCCTCATCAAAGCCGGCCGACAACGCCGCGGTCTGACCAAAATTGCGGCGGAGCCGAATCACCTTCAGGCGCGGATCGGTCTCCACCAAATTAGCCAGCAGGTCGAAACTCCGATCCGTGGAAGCATCATCGATGAAGATAATCTCAAAAGGCTTTGGGATGGTCTCCAATACCGCTGTCAGCCGATCGTAGAGGGGCAAAATGGACGGCTCCTCGTTATGGATCGGGATGACAATAGACAACATGGGATGCAAGGTCCAGTTTATCGTGACTGGCAGCAACGTGCTCACCCTTTCAAACATAATGTATACTGCTCCACAAAGGCTGTCTTATAGGAGGTAGTAAACTTCGGATGCTTCGTTGCTTCTGGTTGTTCTTTAGCGCACTGGCGCTGTTGATTTTTCCTTTGAACGCTCAATTCGATTCCGGCCAGATTTCCGGCTACGTGCGCGATTCCTCGCAGGCTGTCATTGCCGGTGCGACCATCGCTGCCAAGAACGAAGGTACCGGCGACCAGCGCTCGACAACCACGAATGTGAATGGCTACTATGTCTTTCCGAACCTCGCCGTGGGCCGGTACACGGTCTCTGCGGAAGTGGCTGGATTCAAAAGAACCCTGGAAACCGGCGTAAATCTGGACTCGGCTAGCAAGATAAACGTCGAGCTCATTATGAGTGTCGGAGCGGTGTCGGAATCCGTAGAGGTAAAGGCCTCTACCAGCCAGGTTCAAACCGAAAGCGCGCAAGTCGGCCGCGTGGTTGAGACCAAGCAGATCGAGAACCTCACACTCAATGGCCGGAATCCGATCTATCTTGCGCTTTTGAAGCCCGGAGTCGCCGGCGGGTCCATCGGAACCTTTGATCCGGATAGTGTCAGCAATGGAGGGTTCAACGTAAACGGCAGCCGCTCCGACGAGTATGTGGTAGCGGTGGATGGAGCCATCGCGACCCGCACCCGATCCTCAGGGTCGATGTTGGGCGCACAGGATGTCGACACCATTCAGGAAGTGCAGATCCTGACGGCCAATTACGCCGCTGAATACGGTCGGTCTTCAGGCGGGCAGATTCGCTTTGTCACCAAGAGCGGCACGCGCAATTTCCATGGCGACTTGGTGGAAAATTTCCGGAACTCGGCGCTGGACGCGAACACCTGGACGCGCAATCATAGTCCCGCCCCCGCCCAGTTCTCAGGACCCGCTCCTTTCCGATTTAATGATTTCGGCTTCGACATCGGTGGTCCGGTGTTCATCCCCAAGGTGATCAACCGCGATCGCAATAAGCTGTTCTTCTTCTACGCCGAAGAGTGGATCCGGCGCCGCGAGGGCCAGACCAACACCGGGACTGTGCCCACTCTCGCCATGCGCAACGGCAATCTTAGCGAGTTGCTGAATCCCGCCAATATTTTTTTTAAGAAAGCGGTGATCGTCAACGATCCGAATACGGGCAAGCCGTTCCCCAATAACGTAATCCCGGCCAATCGCATAAGCCATAATGGCCAGGCTCTCTTGAATTCGTATCCGCTCCCCACACCGGGATTTCTGCAGGGGACCTCTAATTGGATAGGCACTGCAGCGCATTTTTCGGATACCCGCAAGGATACCTTCAAAGTCGATTACATGCTCAGCGACAAGGAACACCTTACCTTCCGCGGAACGCATATACCGTGGCGTTTCGATGCTCCTGGAGACGGAAGCCCTTTCTTCCTGACGCAGGCCTTGTGGTCCAGACCGAATCGCACCGCGGCACTCAGTTTGACCAGCACTCTGTCGCCATCGTTGATCAATGAGTTCACGTTCTCGGCCAACTCCGATGGGCTGGGCGACATCGCGGTGGACCCCCGTTGCGGCGCTCCTTGCCGCCGCAGCACGTACGGCATCAACTATCCGTACATCTTCCCGGGCACCAAGATTTTCAATGAAAAACTTCCCAGTGTAGGGGTCTCTGGATTTACCACTACAACAAACAGCCCGTATCCCGGATCTTGGTCTGGCTTCGTCTACGCGTGGGCCAACAACACCACCAAAATCCTTGGGAATCACACCCTGAAGTTCGGCGTATTCATCGAGCGATCGGGTCAGAACGATCACATCCAGTTCACTACGGCGTCGGCTCCCGCAACAATCAACGAAAACGGATCGTTCCGATTCCTGGACGGTAGTTTCACCGGTTCGGGTATCGGCAACGCGCTGCTCGGCCTCTTCAACGACTACTCAGAGCTGGGCGGAAAACCAATCACTCCTTGGGTGGCCACGTCATTCGACTGGTTTGCCCAGGATAGCTGGAAAGCTACCAGTAAGCTCACCATTGAGTACGGAGTGCGCCACTCCATTTGGCCGCCGTGGCATAGCCGCTGGGGCAGCCTGGCCGAATTTCTTCCGCAGTTCTATGATCGCTCCAAGGCTCCGCTGGTAGATCCTAAAGGCGGCTTTATCACCAGCGGCGATCAGTATGATGGGATCGTCCTGCCTGGGTGTAAGGTTCCCGAGGCTGAGGGAAATCGGTTCCCGATTCTCCACACGGGTCAATTCGACCGCTTGTATCATTGCCTGCCGGAAGGCCTGGCGCAGACGCATTATCTGGTCTTTCAGCCCCGCATGGGCCTCGCTTACGCTTTGAATTCCAAGACTGCGCTGCGGGCCGGCATCGGAATGTTTGCAAACCGTACGGCGATCAATCGGGACACGGCCTTGGGCGGCAATGCACCCTTCCAACCCCAGCAGACTGTCATCAACGGAAGCGCAGACGCTCCCGCTGGCGCCACTCCACGCCTGTTTCCCTTTACGCTGACCAGCCAGGACCCCGTATTCAAAATCCCGGTCGCGTGGAATTGGAACGGCACTTTCCAGCGGGAAGTGGGTTGGGGAACAACTGTCGAAATCGGGTACGTAGGCCGGCGCGGGATTCATAATCAGCGCAAGCGCAACCTCAATCAACTTCTGCCAGGAACCATTCAAGCCAACCCCGGAATCAACGTGAATGCTCTGCGGCCCTTCCTTGGCTTAGGCATTCTCGGCTTGGCTGAAAATTCGGGCGTATCCATTTACCACGGCTTGCAGGTCAGCGTGGAGCGGCGCTTCGCCACCGGTCTGCAGTTCGGGCTGGCCTACACGTTGTCGCGCTCGGACGACAACGGTTCATCGCTCACAGACGTACTGCCCGATTCCTACAACGATCGCAGTTACTACGGGCGCTCGGATTTCGACCGAACCCACGTGCTGATATTCAGTTCGATTTACGACCTCCCGTTCTATAGAGGCAGCGGATCCTGGAGCCGGCGCCTGCTCGGCAACTGGGAAGTTTCTGGCGTCTTCCAAGCCCAATCGGGAACAACGTTCTCGGTTCGCAGGAACGTGGATTATGCGGGTGTGGGCGCTGGCAGCGGCAACCAGTTCTGGAATCTGACTGGGGACCCGCACCTGGAGCCCACCGCTTTCACTGACTCTGCCGTCTATTTCAACAAAGCGGCTTTCACCGTACCAGTCGCCGGTACATTTGGGGTGCAGCCACGAAACTCTCTGCGCAATCCGGGGTTCTGGAACACCGACATCGGGCTCCGAAAAGAGTTCTTCACCACCGAGGTTCAGCACCTGC
>JBBSHP010000235.1:0-6977 GCA_038232555.1 Bryobacterales bacterium | reverse complement strand
TTGGCGATGCCATAGCCCCAAGCCCAGGTATTACGGAACCAGACCGTAGGTAGGAAGTGCAGTGTGGCGGCGTCCGGGCCCCGGTTGACGATGGTCACGCGGATCAACATGTCATCTGCATCAGCTTTGGCGTATTCGGCGAAGATATCGAAATAACGATCCTGATCGAAAATACCGGTGTCGATCAGTTCGTATTCCGGCATCTCTCGTGTACGCTGGCGGCTGGTCTCGCTGAGGGCTGCGTACGGATATTCGTCTTGCGGATACTTGTACAACGCTTTCAGGTAGGAGTGTGTCGGCGTCGAGTCCAGGTAATAGTAATACTCTTTGACGTCCTCCCCGTGATTTCCCTCTGGACCGCTCATGCCGAACAGTCGCTCTTTGAGAATGGGGTCCCGGCCGTTCCAGAACGCCAGCGCGAAACAGAGCCGCTGGTGGTTGTCGCAGATCCCGCAGATCCCGTCCTCGGTCCAGCGATACGTTCGCGACCTGGCGTGATCGTGCGGGAAATAATCCCAGGCGTTGCCGCCCCGGCTGTAGTCTTCCCGAGGGTTCCCCCAGGAACGTTCTGAAAGGTAAGGGCCCCACCGGTTCCAGTGCCTGGTGTGAAGCTGCGCTTCCTGGAGCCGCGCGATTTCGGCGTGCTCAGGGTTTCCGGGCTGTGACATAGCGGGTGGGCAGACACCAAAGCAGGTTGAGCCCTGAGAGGTTTACTTCCGTCAGTCCTTGCTTTTGTAACTCTTTCGCGTAATCGCCGGTGTGCAGAATGTCCAGGATCGCGACGCGCCCGCCTGGCTTCAAAACACGAACGATCTCCGACAGCGCTTGCACGCGCTCTTCCCGGCTTGGGATGTTGTGGATGACAAGGCTGGACAGGACAGTGTCGATGCTCGCATTGGCCATGGGTAGCTTGCGGGCATCGGCGTTCTCGATCCTGATGCGATCAGCCACGCCCTCTGCTTTGGCGTTCTCCATTGTGGCTTCCGGGCCGTTCTTCGAAAGGTCCTCGCTGCGCCAGATGTCCACACCGGTCGCTTTGCCGGACTTCAGCCGCTTAGCGGCTCCAATCAAGAGCAGCCCCCGGCCGCACCCGACGTCGAGCACCTTCTCATCGCCGCGCCAGGGGAGCAGGTCCAAAAGCCGGTCGCGCATGCGGGGCTTGGCGACACGGCTGCTCCAGATCATCACGGCGCCGACAATCAGGAATGTGATGCCTACGGAGAAAGCGATACTGCCGACGGGGTTGGGTCCATTGGCGATGTGAAGCACGATCGCCAGCGCGATGAGGACCGCACCTCTGATTAAGAGCTTACGGACTTCGCCGGGCGCGTCGAGGCCGTAATCGGGTTTGCCGGCGCTCAAGCGATAGCTTCCACGCGCTCCAGCGGACGTTTATACTTGCACTCGCCGTTGGGACACTGGGCCACGGAGCCGGCCTTGAGCCACTTTTCAATCAGGTAGCTGCTGCCACACTCCGGGCACTTTTCGTTCAGCGGCTTGCCCCAGGCCACAAAATCGCACTCGGGATAGCGATTGCAGCCAAAGAAGGTCTTACCTTTCTTGGAGCGGCGCTCTACAATCTCACCTTCCGTACAGTTGGGGCAGGGAACGCCAATCGTGTTTTGCTTAACGTACTTGCAGGCGGGATAGTTGCCGCAGGCAGTGAATTCGCCGAACCGGCCGAACTTCTTCACCAGGTTGTTGTCGCACTTGGGACACTTTTCCTCGAGCGGCACGTCGGGCTTCTTTTGAGCCCCGCCGAGCTGTTTGGTAGTCTTGCAATCCGGATAACCGGAACAGGCATAGAACTGGCCGAAGCGGCCTTTTTTGAGAACCATGGGCCGGCCGCAGTTCTCGCAGTATTCTTCGGCATCCTGCTCGGTGAGATCCGCTTTGTCGATGTCCGGCAGATCCACGGTCAACTCGCGGGTGTTGGTGCACTCAGGGTAGCCTGTGCAGGCAATGAAGCTGCCGTGCTTACCCCACTTGATCACCATGGGCTTGGCGCACTTATCACAGACCAGATCGGTGGGCTTTTCCATCCGCTTGATGTCGGTCATGTGCCGGGCAGCATGTTCGAGAGTCTTCTCGAAGCGCTCATAGAACTCGGCCATGGAGGCGCGCCAGTCGATCTTGCCTTCCTCGATTTCGTCGAGCTCCTGCTCCATCTTGGCGGTGTACTTGACGTTGAAGAGATCCTCGAAGCTCTCCATCAACAGGTCGTTAACAACCATCCCGAGTTCGGTGGGCGTAAACCGGCCGCCTTCTTTCTTGACGTACTCGCGCTCCTGAATGGTGGACAGGATGGACGCGTAGGTGGAAGGCCGGCCGACCCCATCCGCCTCCAGTTCTTTCACCAGCGTGGCCTCATTGAAGCGGGGCGGCGGCTCAGTGAAATGCTGTTCGGGTTCGATCGCTTTGAAGCGAAGCTCCTCGCCTTGCGTTACGGCCGGGAGGCGATTCTTGAGCTCCTCATCTTCCTCGTCCTTCTGGTCCTTACCCTCTTCGTAAACTTCCAGGAAGCCTTTGAATTTCGGAACGCTGCCGGTGGCTCGAAAGAAATACGTCGCTCCGTCTTTGCCCTGGGCTGAAACATCGATAGTGGTCTGGTCGAATACCGCGGGCGCCATCTGGGCAGCCACAAAGCGCATCCAGATCAGGCGGTACAGCTTCAACTCGTCTTCCTGGAGATACTGGGCAATCTCGTCGGGAACTCGCAGGGATGAGGAGGGACGGATCGCCTCATGCGCATCCTGAGCGTCCTTCTTACTCTTGTACACGTTCGGCTTGGAGGGTACGAAAGGCGCTCCATACCGATCCCCGATCAGCTTGCGGACTTCATCGAGAGCATCGTTGGATACCCGGGTTGAGTCCGTACGCATGTAGGTGATCAGTCCGACGGATCCCTCTTTCCCGAGTTCGATGCCTTCATACAAGCGCTGGGCCAGACCCATGGTTCGTTTGACGCTGAAACGCAGTTTGCGCGACGCCTCCTGTTGCAGCGTGGAGGTGATAAACGGCGCAGCCGGATTGCGGCGCTTCTCGCGGGTGGCAACCGAGTGCACGATATACTTCGCGCCATCCACTTGCTCGACGATGGCCTGGGAAGCGGCCTGATCGGGGATCTCGACCGCTTCATCGTTCTTCTTGGTAAAATGTGCCGTCAAGACCGGCGGTTTCTTAGCGTTCAACTGGACGTCGATGGTCCAGTACTCCCGCTTTTGGAACGCGCGGATCTCGCGTTCGCGGTCCACGATCAGTCGAAGCGCCACAGTCTGGACGCGACCGGCCGAAAGACCGCGCCGCACCTTGTCCCATAGCAGAGGCGAGATCTTGTAGCCCACCAAGCGGTCGAGCACACGCCGGGCCTGCTGCGCTTCTACCAGGTGGATGTTCACCTGGAGCGGCTTCTCGAAAGCTTTAAGAATGGCCGGCTTGGTAATCTCGTTGAACATAACGCGATACATTTTCGCGCCGTTCTTCTTGGTCTGCAGCTCCTCTTGCAAGTGGTAACAGATGGCTTCGCCCTCGCGGTCAGGATCGGCCGCGAGATAGATGGAGTCTACACCCTTGGCCGCTGTCCTCAACTCGGCCATCAGCTTTTTCTTGCCCTCGATTACTTCATAGCGGGGCTCGAAATTATTTGCGACATCCACCGCGAGGTCTTTCTTCGGTAAATCCTTGACGTGGCCAAGCGAGGCTTTCACGACAAATTGGCTACCGAGATACTTTCCGATCGTTTTCGCCTTCGCCGGGGATTCGACGATGACGAGAGACTTTGACATTTTATAGGAGTCCGTTAAGCTTGCTTACAGTCAGTGTTCTGGTTGGAACCTACCACACTTTAGCAAAGTTCCTGCCGGGCAGTTGCCGAATGAGGCCGAGCATCTCCAATTGAAAGAGCTCAGCAGTTATCTCTGATGACGAATGGGCCTCTAAAGTTTCGCACAGTGCATCCATCTGAATCGGGACGTCCGCTTTGATGTTGGCCATCAAGGATTTACCGAGGGTCGAGAGTTCATCCCCATCTGGTTCATCGGGGCTGGGGCCCTCCAATCCCAGGGTTCCTTGCCGGGTCTGGGCCTTCTGCGCCAGCTCGCGGCGGGTCTCGGCGGGCAGTTCCACCAGGACGTCGTTCCATTCCTGGACCAGTTTTGCCCCTTGCTTAATCAGCAGATTGGGGCCCCAACTCATTTTCGAAGTGATGTTTCCGGGAACGGCGAACACCTCGCGCTGCTGATCGAGAGCCATGCGGGCGGTGATCGCGGAACCGCTGTACTGGGCGCCTTCAATGATCAGGACCCCGACGGACATTCCGCTGATCACGCGATTGCGTACCGGGAAATTTTGCGGGTAGCCCGGCGTCCCCATCGGGAACTCCGAGAGGAGCAGGCCTTTGTCTGCGAGCTCCAGGGCCAGCTTGCGATTCTCGGCGGGATAGAGCATGTCGACCCCACATCCGAATACCGCGACCGTGTTGCCAGTGACCGCCAGCACACTGCGATGCGCAGCCGTGTCAATGCCGCGAGCCATGCCGCTCACAATGGTGAGCCCGGCCTGCGCCAGGTCCGGGGAAAGCCGCTCCGTGGCGGCGATTCCGTAAGTGCTGGGCCGGCGGGTGCCGACCACTGCCAGCATGATCGAGTGCAGCAGCTCAACCCGGCCGCGCGCGAACAAAACGATGGGCGGATCATAAATGGCCCTGAGCAGAGGCGGGTAGCGAGGATCGTTGATGGGAATCAGGACGGCACCGGCGTCCAGCAATTTCTGCTGCTGGTCGACTGCATCATCGAAGGTACAGCCGCTGGCGATGCTCTGGGCGATGCTGCCGGGCAGACCGGATCCCTGCAGTTCGGATTTGGAGGCGCGGAAGACGGCCTGCGGCGTCCGAAACCGCTCGATCACCTGTGCACTGCGGCGAGTTCCCAGGCCGGGTACCAGCTTGAGAGCCAGCCAGTGCAGCTCTTCCTCTTTGGTGAGTGAGGGGGTAAGGGTGGGCATCTCCAGGGATATTGTGGGCTAGGCCAGGGAGAGTTCTCTTGGGATTGACGGCAGGCGGCTTGGTGGGGGTGTGGCGTATCTGCGAAAAATTTGAGTGTTGTTGTACTTTCGGGACGAGTAGAGGCAAGTTGTTAAAGATGTGCGGCGGAGGTGTGGTTGGAGACGCGCTTTCTGTGAGACCGGTGGCGCGGGAGTGGTGGGCGCCGGCGGGCCTGCCCTTGGAGCTATGCGGACGGCGTTTAGCACAATTTCGCATGGGTACGTTTTCGGGGTTGCCTGCTTCTTACAATCATGAACTTAGCTCCTTATATAACGTCATATAACGTCTTGGCGGACGGCATTTGTTATAAATGCCGTCCGCGCTGCACTTTCTTGTAGACACCAGCCATCATCTGACTCAGTGTAAAAGCGGTTGGTTTGGGCCCGCTAGAATGTTCTTTGGAAGTGATTGAGACGGCGGTCAAAAAAAGATGAAAATTCTTGTGAACCACTATTCCGCTGCGGGCAAGAGTAGCGGGTTGGCACGGCTGCACCCGGGCCCAAGCCGCAGTGAGAAACCAGAGGAGCCCACGTGCCACTAGACCCCGAGTTACGCGATTATCTGCAAGCCATGGAGCATCGCTTGAACGAGCGCATTGAAACGGTCGAAACGCGCCTGCTTACCGAGTTCCATAAATGGGCGTCACCGATGGATGCCCGCGTGCGTAGCCATACGGCTGCACTGCGCGCCCTCGATCTGGAGGTGGAGGCGCTCGGCGATCGCGTCAAGCATGTGGAAGACGGCGGGTAATGGGAAAGCCTAGTACTTTCCGCTCTCTTGGCAAAACGCGCAATTGCGTGGCACTGTCGAACTCATGCTTCTCAAAAGGAGCCCTGGCTATAGATCGTTTGTCGCTGGAAATGTTTAAGGCCAATCCGGGGATTTCCATTCGGCGCGCCCGCCAGTCCTCTATTCTTGGTTGGGCCAGCAGAGTAAAAAGTGGTCGCTAGCGCATGTAGGCATTGGACTTCGCCATACCCGGACAATTTTACGCTCAGCGCTGGGGGCGTATGATTAGCTTCAATCAAGAAGCAACATACGTCAGGTGCGCTCGTCCCGGAAGGCTACAAGGCATTCCTCCGCGAACTGAAGCAGCGCATCAAACAAGCTCAGCTCCGTGCGGTGCTCTCCGTCAATCGAGAGCTGATTTTGCTGTACTGGCAGATTGGACGAGACATTCTGGAGCGGCAGAGTCAGGCGGGTTGGGGCGCGAAGATTGTAGAGCGGCTCTCGAAAGACCTCCACAACGATTTTCCCGACATGGCCGGCTTCTCGCCGCGAAACCTCAAATATATGAGGGGTTTTGCGGAGGCTTGGCCGGAGGAGTCAATTGTGCAGCAGGCTGCTGCACAATTACCCTGGTTCCATAATTGCCTTCTGCTCGACAAGGTTAAGAACGTTGATGAACGACTCTGGTACATACAACAGACCATTGCAAACGGCTGAAGCCGAAACGTTCTCGTTATGGAGATCGAGACCGGTCTCTAGCGCCGGCAAGGGAAGGCGTTGACCAATTTCGCAGCGACCCTGCCTGCTCCGCAATCTGACCTGGTTCAGCAGCTTTTAAAGGAACCGCCTCCAGATACATCGTGATCAGACGGGTGATCTGCGCTCGGCTTAACCCAGTTATTTTGGTCAAGTAGCGGCGGATCAACCCACGGCTGCGCCGCTTGAGCTCGTGGTAGCGTTGCTGACGCAGAGTTTCGCTCACAAAAGCGTATACTTCTTCTCGCTTTCGGGCTTTGAAACCCACTTCATTGCTGGCCTCTAGAAATGCCCGGATCTGTTCCAGGCTTAAACATTCTCGTGTTTGCATGCTGACAATCAACTCCCAGCATGCCGAATCGCTCCTCCAGGCTCATCTTGTGTGAGAAACAGGCTCTGCGTCCAGGCTCATGTTGCATGAGACAAGACTTTCAGGACACACAAGCTCTCT
>JBBSHP010000234.1:0-6990 GCA_038232555.1 Bryobacterales bacterium | reverse complement strand
GGTGCCAGTATCGGCGGCGCGACCACGAGCATGTGTACGTGATCTGGCGAGATCGCGCCGCGAATGATCACAACATCCCGCGCCTGGCACACCTGTCGGATCAGGTCGCGCGCACGCTCTGCCACCCTACCGTGCAATATCTTATAACGATATTTCGTACACCAGATCAGGTGATACTTGAGATCGTGAACCGCGTGCGCGCTATGTCTGTATTCCGCCATCCTCCTATTCTCGGGGGATTGGGCGGCTTGAAGCTGACCGGCGTGCATGCGGTTTATCTGGCGCGCGGCGGCCTGGACTTATTATTGGGGACGGCGCGCTCCGCTATGGAACAGAAAACATTTGGGAGAGCTACTACAGCGCGAGATTATTCCCTGGCTTCTTTGCCGGTTATGATCTTCAGCGGGTTGCTAATCCCGCCTACAATCGAGACCGTGGGCCCGTGTGGGTCTCGTCCCTGCGGCTTCACATCGAACTCGGGAAAGAAACCTTTGTCAAGAGCGGGCACTAAGCCGGCGTGACACTGCTCGAACCAGACTCGCCGTAGCAGCTGTTCTTCAGCGGGCAGGAAATTCGGCTTCGAGCAGAGGCTTAACGCCGTCCGGACCGGTGAGGTTGAGAAACCAGTGAGGATCATTGCCGGAAGCCGAAAGTTGAAAGGTCAGGAAGGGACAGCACAGGCGCTCCAGGCCGATCCACTCGGCGACCTCCGGCAAGCTGACACCTTTGGTGTTCAATTTGAAGCTGTAGCCGTCCCGAAGCTCGCTCCTGGCACGCACAGCTGCGCGAAGGCGTTTTGTCAGATCGCTGTAACGCGGCCGATCGGCTGCGCTGATTGCTTTCAGGTTGCAGGCAAAGGGCGCAGGCGCGCCGTGCTGGGCGGCAGTGCAAACGCCCATACAAAGGAGCGCGATGCATACCAGTGTTGCTATCGTCATGGCTTCAGCGTAATACGACATGAACTCCTTGCTCTGGTATTTGACCGCAGCACTTGGCGAGATTGCCGGCTGCTTCTCTTTTTGGGCGTGGCTGCGGATGCACAAAAGCCCGCTCTGGACCATTCCCGGCGTGGCTGCGCTCATCTTGCGGGCCATTTAAAGTTGACCCTGGAGTGTGCTCCGGGTGGTGTCCTGGTGGCTGGATCGGCCGCCTTCCCAAAGTGGATCCGTCTCGTGCTACGGTGCTGTCAGGAGAAGATGCACTGCTGCCCGGATAATCGAAAGATGAAAGTTGAAGTTCTCTATTTTCCGGATTGTCCGAACCATAAGCCCGCTCTCGATCGGGTGCGGGCGGTGCTGGAAGAGGAAGCCGCGGCGGCTGAGGTCGTTCCCATCGAAGTTAAAGATGTTGTGTCGGCGCAAACGATCGGATTCCTCGGTTCGCCGAGCATTCGAATCAATGGCAACGATGTCGAGCAGGCAGCCCGAGGTACCGGCGGATTTGGATTGGTGTGCCGGACTTACCTGGATGGCGATCAACGGTCGGGCGTGCCGCCTTGGGAATGGCTTCGTGCCGCCGTACGTGAGGCTAAGGGAAAATAGTTTTTGATGCGAGTTACTGAACGGTTGACGCCTGTTGCCGCGGTCGCAAGCGCCTTGGCCACGCTGGCGTGCTGTCTGCCGCTCGGCATCGCGGGAGCCGTGGGAGCGTTGGGGTTGAGTGTTGCATTAGCATCGCTCAGGCCGTGGTTGATCGGCTTCGCAGTGATCCTGCTCGGGGTCAGCGTTTTCCAAATCTATCGGGGTCAAAGAAGTTGCCGCCGCCCCAGTCGTCTTAGCTTGACTGTGTTCGGGTTATGCACCGTTATTGTTCTGGCGGTCATGGTGTTCCCGCAGAAGGTGGCCGAACTGATGGCTGCGCTTCCGTAAATCGTCATGGGACGACGTGGGTTGCTCGGTGGGCTGCTCGGTTTGTTGGCTGTGGCCCTGGTGGTGCTGGCAGGGATTTACTTCACTCCAGGCAGTCATGCGCCGGCAGGCCAACCAGCATTGGCAGACGTGAATCACCAGTCGCTCACGGAGCTGCAAACGGAATTCAATAACACGGTGGCAGGGGTCCGGGTGGTGCTGTTGCTCTCTCCGACTTGAGCGACTTGTTTGCGGGGGGCCTCCGCAATCGAGAAACTTTTGGAAGCGCATTTGCAAAGCCCGGTTGCGGTGTTCGCGATTTGGGAACCAATTCTGCCAACCGATTGGAGCCGGCCAAGTACCGGCGCGCTGCAGAGGCTCAGCGATCGGCGGGTTCGACAATTTTGGGACTCCGAGCACCTATGGTCGGCCGTGTTGAAGAAAGCGGAGGCCGTTAACAATCTCCACCCGGACTGCTGTGAACGCAACGGCTTTCTTTGGGACCTGACGGCCGCCTATGCGCCTGGGAACCGGTGGAACGATATTCTGCCGAAACCGATTTTGTTGAATGGCCCTGTCGTAAACACCGCCGGCGAACTGGATTCCGTGCTGACGAAAGCTAAGTAGAGCGGCGCGTCCGAGCGAGGGCAAACCCTGCGTGCGAAGCTATCCGGGGCGATCACAAACATCCACCTTCAGCGTTGATTTGCGTCATAATAGAGATTACAGTTTCCCATCGCGATGAGTGTAGCTCCTGCACCCGCAGTCCGTCAGCAAGCGCAGGCCCCGAAGCCTGAGATCGTTCGGACAAGCCCGAAAAAGCCCTCCAACGCGGGGCTTTTAGTCGGCTTGCTGATCGCTCTCGTGATGCTAGGCGGGGCGGCTTGGGTTTGGCATCGTCGAACGGCACCTGCCCCAAGTGCCAGCCTCGCGCCTGCCGGTGTACGGACCGCTAAAGTTTTACCCGGCGGGATCGTCCAGAAAACGTTGCGAATTACAGGTTTCACCGTCGCCGAGAACTTTGCATCAATGGTTACTCCACAGCTCCACGGGAGCCGCAGTGACCGCCAGAGGGATGGTGCGGGTGGCAGTACCGCCCCGACACCTTCCACGTCGACACCGGCCGCGTCTGGCAGAAACTCCGGCGCTGGCGGGAACGGCTCCTCTGCTTTACGGTCCGCGACAAGCCGTTTTGGTGGCAGCTTGCGCGGAAGCAGTTCCGGAACGCGCGCCTCCACGGGCCAACCTGCAGCGGCGTCCAACACTTTGGGTGCGAGTGGGATCGGTTCCGCTCTCGACACCAATACCCCTACCGGAGGCGGTGGAGGAGGTGGCGGGCACACGGATTTTATGCTGGTGCTGCAGCACTCGGCGGCGGGGGGCGCGCATGTTCACAAGGGCGATGTGATCGCCGAGTTTGACCGCCAATACATGCTCCTGCGTCTGGACGACTACAAAGCCAGTGTGTTTCAGAGCGAGTCCGCGTTCAAGAAACGGCAGGCTGAACTGGAGATCACTCAACACGCCCATGAGCAGTTGATCGGTTCCGCAAAGGGAGCCCTGGACAAGGCCCGGCTGGACCTGAAAACCGTGCCAGTGCTTTCCGCCATGGATGCGGAGCGCGCCAAACTGGCCTTCGAACAAGCCGACATGAAGTATCAGCAGCTCCTGAATGAAGTGAAGTTCGTGAAGCTATCGCAGGAGGCTGAGATCCGGAACGCGACGCTCAATCTGGCCCAATCCAAGCTTGAGTTAAGGCGAGCCGAAGCGAACTTGGACCGTATGGTGGTCAAGGCACCCATAGACGGCATCGTCGTGATGCAGAGCACGTTTCGTGGAGCGGAATTCGGGCAGATCCAAGAAGGCGATCTACTTTACCCCGGCATGTTCTTTATGCAGGTGGTGAATCCGGCTTCGATGGTGATCAACGGAGCCATGAATCAGGTAGACAGCGAGAAGATCCGAGTGGGTTCCAAGGCCAAAGTTCGGTTCGATGCCTACCCCGGCTTGACGCTGCCCGGCCACGTGATATCCATAGCGGCCGTAACCAAGCCCGGCGGACCCAGGGCAAGTTACGTCAAGGAAGTTCCGGTTCGCATCAAGCTGGACACGATGGATTCGAAGGTGATTCCCGACCTCTCGGTCAGCGCGGACATAGTTCTCGAGACCGAGCAAGATGCCCAGGCCCGCATTCCCTTGGGCGCTGTGTTCGAAGAAGGAACTCTGGGGAAGAAGTTCGTTCTGGTTGAAGAAGCGGGGGGCTGGAGCCGCCGCGCCGTGGAGTTAGGCACAACCAACAATCTGGTCGCAGCGGTAGAGCGGGGCTTGCGTCCCGGCGAAGTGGTTGCGCTGGACCGTCCCCGCTCGCCGGATGGGAAAAACTAAGGGAATGGAAAGATGTCGAAAGATCTGAAGCCGAAGCAGCGGCTTGGGCAGCAGCCTTCCCGCAAGAAAAAGATCATCACCTGGACGGTGCTGCTGCTGGCCTGCGCTAGTGGTTTGTTCGCGGCCTATCACTACGGAACCAACACCACCCGGGTGGATGTGCCGGTGGCCAAAGCGCGTCTGGGTGATTTCATCATCGGGGTACGGACCCGGGGCGAGATCCGCAGTGTACGGTCCATTGTGTTGACCGCTCCCCAGGTCCCCGATCCGCGCATCGTGCACCTGGCGGAGTCCGGAAAACCGGTTAAGACGGGCGATGTCGTGGTGGAGTTCGACGCCGCCCAGCAGGAGCAGAATTATCTCGAAAAGAACACCAGCGTTCGCACTGCGGACAGCGAGATCGTTCAACTCAAGGCGTCTCAGCAAATCACCAAAGAGATGGACAGCATGAACCTGATGACCTCGCAATACAACGTCGAAAGGGCCAAGCTGGAGGCCAGCAAAGCGGAGGTTTTGTCCGAGATTGAGGGGGCCAAGAACCGCATCGATGTGGGCGTCTCCGAAGGCGATCTCAACCAGGTCAAGACAACCATCAACTCGCATAAGACCGAGCAGGACGCCGACCTGGGACGCCTGGAACAAAAAAAAGACAAGACCGTGCGGGACTCCGAGCGCGCCAAAGGCTATCTGTCCAAGCTGGTGCTGCGGGCGCCCAATGATGGAATTGTAAATATCCTTCCGAATTTCCGCAGCTCGGGTTCTTTTGGATCCACGCCTCCTCCGTTCAAAGAGGGCGACCGGGCCTGGACGGGTGCGTCCATTGCCGAGATACCGGATCTCTCTCAAATGCGGCTGGATCTGAAGCTGGAGGAAGTGGATCGAGGGAAAATTAAACTTGGCCAGAGGATTAAAGTCCGGGTGGATGCGATTCCGGACAAAGAGTTCACTGCAGTGCTGGATTGGATCAGCCCGATTGCGGCGGTAATTTGGAAAGGAATGGGTTTGACGGAGAAATTATTCCCGGCGCGAGCAACGCTGACAAACCTGGATCCGCGGCTCCGCCCAGGGATGACGGGGTCCGCCGAAATTGTGATAGAGAACTACTCGAAGGTGCTGCTCATCCCCGCACGCGCCAGTTTTCTGTCCAACGGCAAGCCGGCGGTGTACGTTCAAAAAGGGCAGGATTTCGAACTCCGTCGGATCGAAGTGGGAAAACGAAATGAGACCGACATCATGGTCGCGAAGGGTCTGAAGCCCGGTGAAGTGATAGCGCTGGAGAACCCGGTCGAGGCTGCCAAAAAAGCAAAGAAGCTGTAGCCGCGAAGCAATGCGAATGCGGCTGCGAATGTCCCGATGAAGAAGATCCTGTTTCGTATTCTGCTGGTTTTGGTTGGGCTGACGGGCGCATGGTGGGGCTATCGGTTTCTCAAGCAGATGCCGGCAGCTCAACAACAAATCGCCACTACCCGTGTCCGGCGCGGAGACGTGATTGTTCGCAGCTACGCGCGCGGCGAATTGCGGGCCACCCGTTCGGTGACCCTTACGGCACCCAATCTGTTTGGAACGGTCCAAGTGACCCGGCTGGCGCCGTTGGGCAGCTTCGCTCATGAAAAGGATTTGATCGTCGAGTTCGACGATTCCGAAGTGAACTCGCGGCTGGAAGAGAAGCAGCTTGAGATCGATCAGATCGATGAGCAAATCAAGAAGGCCGATGCCGACCTGGCGATTCGCAATAACCAGGATCAGGTGGACCTGCTGACAGCCCGGTTCGGAGTCCGCCGATCCGAGCTGGAGGTGAAGCGGAACGAGCTGCTTTCGTCCATTGATGCCAAGAAGAACGAGCTTTCGCTCGAAGAGGCCAAGCGGCGCTTGCAGCAACTGGAGAGCGACATCAAGTCGCGGCAGGCCCAGTCCCAAGCGGAATTAGCAGTGTTGCGGGAGAAAAAGAATAAGGGTCTGCTCGAGATGAATCGCGAAAAGGCGCGTCTGTCGCAAATCAAGCTGCTCTCGCCAATGACCGGTCTGGTCGCGATCAAGCCGAACCGGCCTAACTTCTTTTTCTCAGGCATGGAGATCCCGGACATTCGTGAAGGGGACCAATTAAATCCCGGTATTGCCGTGGCCGATATCCTGGATGTGTCCGAGTTGGAAGTGCTGTCGCGGGTAGGAGAGGTGGACCGCGCCAACCTGCGGGAAAACCAGGATGTCTCGATTGAGCTGGATGCCGTACCGGGCAAGAAGATCGCGGGACGGATCAAGAGCATGAGCGGAACGGCGACTTCGAATGTGTTTTCGAGCGATCCCGCTAAGAAGTTCGATGTGGTGTTCTCGCTCGATATGCGGCAACTATTCTCGACGCTGGGGGTGAAGCCGGAACGGATCCAGCAGATCATGGCTGTTGCGGAGCAGAATCGACGCAAGCCGGCGCCGGCGGTTGCAGGGCCACCGGTTGGGATCGGCGCGAAACCGGCCGGGACTCCGGTCATCATGCAGGCGAGATCGGGTGGGCCTCCTGGACCAGGCACTTCCTCGGCTACACCGGCGCTGGCGGGGGGCGGGCCGCCCCAGGGATCGGGCGGTCCACCTGTCATGGGCTTCTCCCGCGGGCAGGAGTTCTCTGAAAAAGACCTCAACGCTGCCAGGTTGCCTTCGCCTCCGGAGGAAAATTCGCAGATTGATGTGCTGCTGCGCCCAGGCCTACTCGCCGGCGTCGAGATTGTGGTTGAGAAGATTCCGAATGCGATTCACATTCCCACGC
>JBBSHP010000233.1:0-6996 GCA_038232555.1 Bryobacterales bacterium | reverse complement strand
TGTCCTTCACCCTCCGGGTGAGTCCGCACAACCGCTTCTATTTCGCTCATGTTGAACAATGGTAACCACTTCTGTGTTCAAGCTTCGAGGTCTACTGCCGTTTAAAGGATTATGGGTAAGCCCCATGGATTTTCCACGTGCTCGTCAAGAAGGGAACTATGGGGCCGGTTTGGCCAAAGGTCGAGAGCCCGTCGTACTACTCCGGGCCGCATCGAGGTCGTAAGACTCTGCATCGCAATGCATCCGCTATGAGAGGCTTATCAGCGACTTCCTTAAGCGATGGCGAGCCTGTCTCGGGAGTTCAGTTGAATCGAAAATTGTTCTAGTACCAAATACAATTGAAAAGATGTTTTGCGAACATAGATTTGGTCCATGATCTTGGAGTGGATGGGCCAAGATCATGCTTCGAATTGGCAGCTTCGGAAACAAGTAGCGGTGGATCCCGCTCCATCCACACCACGGTTTAAAAAGGTAGCGCTAGCGGGACGCCGCATTCGTATTAGCAGGTGTGCGCCTAGTCTGTGATTATTCGCGTGGATGCCGCGCGGTTACCTCCGTCTCTCCGAGACCGCCATGGACTACCGGTTCCGGGTTGGTCTCTAAAAGGCCTTGATGAACCGCATACAGGGCCAATGACAAACGGTCCGAGACTCCCAACTTGCGGAATACGCTATGCAAGTGGTTTTTCACAGTTTGTTCGCTTATGAACAAGTTGTCAGCAATTTCCTTGTTTCTGAATCCTTGGGCAATGAGTTTCACGATCTCGAGTTCTCGTGCGCTCGTCGGGTTCCGCTGCAATAACTGTCGAGGGCTGATGCCCTCGGGATTTGCAGCCGACACAAACTGCCGCAGGACATGAACTGTCAGTTCCGAATCCAACCAAATTTCCCCACTATGAACTTTCCGGATACTCTTTACGATCAGCTCCCCTGAAGCTTGCTTCCGAATCACACCCGCAGCTCCGAGCTTCATGCACCGGACAAATTCTGTCGTTTGGTCGGACCCAGTCAACACGATTGTCTTAGTGCAATGGTTCGATCCATGAAGTATCTGCAAAGCTGAGAAGCCGTCCAGGACCGGCATTTGTAACTCCAACAGCAATATGTCAGGATTCAATTCCGAAATATGATCAAGCGCCTGCCTTCCATTCTCCGCTTCGCCAATTACTTTAAAATCCGGCTCACCGACGAGCAAAGCGTTTAACCCGTACCGAGCAATAGGGTGATTATCCGCGATAACAATCCGGATTGGCGGCCTGCCGGTTTCAGCACTATTGAATTCGGGCATCACTGCCCCGTCTTTACTGTCGAATCGGTTCACAAAAACCAGGCATCCACGCCAGCTTAGTAGTGCGTTCACGTGAGCCGTCTCAGCCTAAAAAGTCCTGGAGGTACCGCCGAAACGGTCAAGGAGTACTGAAACCAGACTGGGATCAGGCCGGGATTTGGATAAATCGACGCGCAAGCCTGTGCTGGGCCGAGCCGGAACAGGCCACGTTAACTGAGGTTGTTGTAGCTATGGTTTTGCTGAGGCTGCTGGCCACGTGGATTCCCCCGTAGCGGGCGCTGTCGGTGGATCCGTTGATACTGCTGACGGAAGAGTAAACTTGGGCTTACTGTGTGGAGTTAGCTGTAAATCTTTGCGGGATGCCAGGCATGGTTAAGCTGTTCACCTTGATAGACCTGCGCGAAACAGCGAGCCGAGCTAAGTATGGCACTAGATTGTCAGGACCGCATCCTGCTAACGGGTGCCGGTTTCACAAGAACTTCGGTGGGCCGCTTGCGAAGGAACTGTGGAGCATCATATTCTTCTCGCCCGCTGGTCACTCAGAACGCCTGCTCCCCAAGCCTTCAGTCTGAGAGTAGGGAGGCCGTCAAAAAAGCTAAGGCAGTTTCGGACCTTAAGCCAGCAAATCCTTCACCACCCGTCCGGCGACGTCGGTCAATCGGAAATCCCGGCCCGCGTATCGATAGGTAAACTTCTCGTGATCGAATCCAAGCTGGTGCAGCAACGTCGCATGGAGATCGTGCACGTGTACTTTGTTCTCGGCGGCGGCGAAACCGAACTCGTCCGTGGCGCCATAGACCGCGCCTTTCTTGAAGCCGCCCCCAGCGACCCACATCGAGAAACCGTATGGATTGTGATCGCGGCCGTTGGACATGCCTCCGTTCGCGCCTACATCCGGCAGTTCCACGGTTGGCGTACGCCCAAACTCACCACCCCAAATTACCAGCGTGTCTTCCAGCAATCCGCGCTGCTTCAGGTCCTGCAGCAAGGCCGCGATTGGTTGGTCACACTCGCGCGCCAGTCTTCCGTGATTGGTCTTAATATCGTCGTGGCTGTCCCACGGCTGTCCCGCGCCATGCCACACCTGCACAAATCGCACGCCGCGCTCCAGCAAACGCCGGGCGATCATCATCTGCCGCGCCTGCAATCCCTCGCCGTATAGCTTGCGGACGTGCTCGGGTTCTTTCGAGATGTCGAACGCTTCGTCGGCTTCCATTTGCATGCGAAACGCCAGTTCGAACGATTGAACCCTCGCTTCCAGCAGCGCGTCGTCCTGCCGGCGCTCTTGATGATCGCGATTTAACTCGGCCAGCAGATCCAGATCGCGGCGTTGCGCTTGCTTGGTTGAATAGTTGTTCTTGATATTCTCGATGAGTTTGTCAAGTTGCGTTTGACGCGTATCGATCTGCGTTCCCTGATACGAACCCGGCAAGAATGCCGAGCGCCAGTTCTGCGTGCCCTGCGTGGGCAAACCATCCGGACAAAGGATGATGAACCCGGGTAAGTTCTGATTTTCCGAGCCGAGCCCGTAGGTGATCCACGACCCGAAGCTCGGCCGCACTTGCCGCGTCTCGCCACAATTCATCATCATTAGCGATGGCTCGTGGTTTGGGATGTCGCTGCACATGGACCGAATAACGCAAAGCTCGTCCGCGTGTTCCGCGACGTTCGAGAAGATCTCGCTGACCTCGGTTCCGCACTGGCCGTATTTCTTGAACGTGAAGGGTGATCCGAACGCAGAGCCGGTGCGGCGCTCCGTTTTAAGCGTGATCGGAATTGGCCTGCCTGAAAACTTCGATAGGGACGGTTTCGGATCGAACGTGTCGACGTGCGACGGGCCGCCATTCATAAAGAGGTGCAACACGCGCTTCGCTTTAGCAGGCAATGGCGGGACCTTCGGAGCGAGCGGATTCAAACTACTGGGGTTCACGTCCGCCTGAAGCGCACCCGTGTCTCCCAGTAAACCGGCCAGGGCGACCGCGCCCATGCCCATGCCCGTGCGTTGCAACAACTCGCGGCGGGTGAAGAATCTATTTTGAAGGTTCATAATTTGGTCATTAATCCACGAACGCAAATTCATTCGTTTCGAGAAGCACATGCGCAAAACGCTCCCAAACGGTCAAGCGGCGCGGCGGGGGGCCACGAAAATCGTCCTTCGCGCTCCAGGCTTTTCCTTTTGGCGCGTCCTCTTTTGATCGGGTCATCTTGAGGCTTGGAGCCCACCGAAAACCGTCGTTCTCGCTATCCGCCCGTCCATCGACGACAAAATCCAGCGTATCGCCCTTTTCGATTTTGATCCCGTTCAGCTTGGTTTCCGCGCTCGATCCGTTCACGGTCCAGGACGCCAATTCACCGCCGCGGCTCGAAATAATCCGGGCCCGAACGCCGTCCCCGGCATTTTCCAAGCTGTTCTGGTCATGGCGTAGCGTGCCCTCGATCGATACCTTGCCTTCAACGGGACTGATCCAACGACGAACGACGGCTTGCCGCGAATTGTCTCCAGGCTCACCGCCATCGGCGTGCAACTTGGCCTTGCCCTTCACAGGATCCGGAAGCATCGACGCACCCTGCCAAGAATCGCCAGTGAAATAACCGAATGGCGCGAACGCTTTGACCCGCTCTGTCGCGGCATCATATTGGCCCACCCCATACTGCCAGGCCAAGACGTCCGCGGCTGCGAGTCCAGTTTCCTCCCCAGCCTCCCCGGCCCCGGCAGAATTGACGAACTGGACGCCCGCGGAGATCTCACGTGCTGTTGCATCTCGCCTCAGCACAATCCGATACAGCCGCTGTACTCGTTTCGCAGGGTCCTGCTCGCCAGCTACTTCGGGCCTGTTTGCCAGGTGCTGAGCCTGCTCCGCCATGAAAGGACTGTTCAACAGGAACAGGGCTTGCTGCGGGACCGTAGTCGTATAGCGCAGGGGAACATGCTGGTCGGGAGTGGCGAAATCGAAAGCCGCGAGCATTCCTGGAATTCGTCCGCGCTCGATGTATCCATACACGGTCCGGCGCGGCACGGTCGGGCTTGCAGTTACCGCGAAGGGCACACCGCCGACCTTGTCTTCCAGTTGACCAGCAGCAGCAAGAACCGAGTCGCGAAGACTCTCGATATCGAGACGCTGCCGGTTCATGCGCCACACCAGTTGATTTTCGGGATCTTGCTTACGCGCTTCGGGATTGTTCGCGCTGCTCTGCTGGTAAGCCGCCGAAAGCATGATCGTGCGATGCAGTTTTTTTAGCGACCAGCCGGATTCCATGAACTTCACGGCCAGATAGTCGAGTAGTTCGGGATGAGTGGGCGGGTCGCCTCTGAGTCCGAAATCGCTCGGCGTACGCACCATGCCGGCTCCGAAGTGGTGCATCCATACGCGGTTGACGATAACGCGCGCAGTCAGCGGATTATCCTTGCTTGCGATTGCCTGTGCAAGATCCAGGCGACCGCTTCCATCCCTAAAATTCGCGGGCTCGCCCTGTGACAGGCAACTCAGAAAATGAGCCGGCGTTTCGATACCCGGGTTGTTCGGATTCCCGCGTACAAACACGTGCGCGGTTTGCGGTTTGGGAACATCCTGTACCACCATTGCGCGTGGAGCACCGCCATCGTAAGCATGCAGAGCTCGCATCGTGTCATAGCGGTTCTTGAAATTGATGATGTTGTTCCGGTCCCCCTCGGTCATCACTTGATCAAAGTCGCTGACAGGCACGTTCACCGGTGCGCCATCACCCCGAAGCGCGTTTCGCAACGCTTCCTGCTGGGGATCTGAAAGCTGGGAGGGCGAATCGTAACGTAATAGCAGTGCGGCATATCGCGCGGAAACCTCTTTGAAACTCGCGGGCTCGGTTTTGAATTCCGTCAGCACCAGCGGATTTGCACCAAATTGAGCTGCCAAAATTCCCGCCCACTTCTTTGCGAACTCGGCATCCGGAATTGCCATAGCCGCATTCCACAATCCGAATACCTGCTTGACGCTCGTACCTTGATCCGCCAGATAATCTTTCCAACGGTCTAGCAGGTAAAGGTTGAGCTGCCGCTCTTTGATCAGATCTTCCACTTCGGTTGGCCGCATCTTCGCGGAATCGCGCACGGCAATTAGATACTCTGCGATCTGCGTCTTAAAGAACTCGTTCAACACCGCCGATCGGTTTTTGCGATACTCCGCGTCGGTTTTGCGGATGCGAGCCAGGCGGTCCCCATAAACCTTGTCTACTGTGCTCTTCTGGTTGCTCGCTTTCAACAGAGGTAGGTCTTCCGGCTCGCGTATGTTCGAAAAGATCGAGTAGAACGAGTAGTAATCTTTGGTTGGGATCGGATCGTATTTGTGATCGTGACAACGGGCGCATGCGACCGTAAGGCCGAGCATTCCGCGCGCGACCACATCAATGCGATCATCTACGGTTTCCGGAAAGGTCTTTGGGAATTCACGCCCGAGACTCAGATATCCAAGCGCCGCGAGATTAGCCGGATCATTGCCGCGGATGCGGTCCGCCGCCAGTTGCTGTGTCAAAAACCGGTCGTAGGGAAGATCTTCATTGAGCGCGCGGATCACCCAGTCACGATAGGTATACGAGTAGGCAAAGCGTTCGCCAACGTTACGCGCATCCGAATACCGTGCCACGTCCAGCCAGAACCGGCCCCATCTCTCGCCATAGCGGGGCGATGCAAGTAGACGATCGACTAGCCGTGCGTATGCATCGAGCGACTTGTCAGCCGCGAAGGCGTCCGACTCTTCGGCCGTCGGCGCAAGCCCCGTCAAATCGAAATACGCCCGGCGGATGAGCGTGCGCGCATCGGCCGGAGCAGAGGGACCAAGGCCCTTCTGTTCCAGCTTTGCGAGGATAAAATGATCGACGTCGTTGCGCACCCAATCCTTTTGTTTTACGTCGGGCGGAACATGATCCTTTGGTGGCTGAAACGACCAGAACTGCTTCCTCTCATCGAGCGGCTTAATCGCGATTGCGTCGGCGGGCATGGCAGCACCCAAGCGAATCCAATTTTCAAAATCCGCAACCACGGCCCCCGGCAGCGGCTTGCCCGGAGGCATCTGAAGGTTTTTGTCCTGATAACGCAGCGCGCGCACAAGCAGGCTTTTATCGGGATCGCCGGCTTCGATCACCGCGCCCGAGTTGCCGCCGCGCTTCAAGCCGGCTTGCGAATCGAGGAGCAGACCGCCCTGCACTTTCGCCGCTTTAGCGCTATGGCAGGCATAGCAGCGCAAGGCCAGCACGGGACGGATCTTGGTTTCGAACAGGTTCTGATTATCCGAATCCGAATTTTGTGCGCCAAGAGGAACGGCGAGGAATAGGATCGCAAGACAAAAAACGCCACCCGGTAAGCTACGGTCGAGGTCGTGCATGGCTGAGTACCATTGTAAGCTCTTCTCCTTCAGCGCGCTCACTGCAGCCCCTGGCTCACCGCCCAGGTGCGCTCGCAGTTGCGCTAATGCTACGGGACGTAATCGAGGGAGTTAGCATGGCTCTCGACCTGTTATCCTCTTCGAGCACCCTGAATGGCAGAAGCCGCTCTTCGCTGCCTTGCAGCCACCGCGGCGTAACAGTTTGGAATTTTCGACCTCAAACGGTTGAATCCGCCCGGGATTCCATTGACCCGTGTATCCCTGCCCCTGTCCAGCGAAGCCATTGGAGACCACGCCCGGAGTGAAATTCAGTATGTTCAGGAAATTCCTGGACTGCAGCGGGAGCGATGTGATT
>JBBSHP010000232.1:0-7012 GCA_038232555.1 Bryobacterales bacterium | reverse complement strand
CAAGGTGGAAGACTTTCCCTTTCACGCTCTCTCAAACATGAACGACAATAATTCAACAGTGCTGCGTGACAGCGCGGCCGCTGTGGGCTCCGCGGGTTCGTTCTCCCGGGTCTTCCTGGACGTCGATGGTGAGTCGGATAGCGGCACGGATGCTTCCGATGCATCCGCCTTCAGTGTCAACGGCGTTAATGTGCGCCAAGTCGGCGGCGTTAATGCGCCGTCCGTGATCAATGCGGTTTTCAACGTCCGTAATTTTTGGAACGGTCGCGCGAGCAACATTTTTTCCGGCTTAACTCCCTTCGGCGATTCCGATCTCCGGGAGAATTCCGTGGTATTTGAAAACGGACAACTCCGTACCGAAAAAGTACGGCTGCAAAATTCGGGATTGGCATCGCAAGCTGTAGGACCGCCGCTGAACGCCGCGGAGATGTCCTATAACGGGCGTTCCTGGCCGAAACTCGGGAAGAAGATGCTGCCGTTGAGCCCTCTCGCCTTGCAACGGGTAGCGCCGGATGACAGCATCCTCGGACCTCTCGCTAATGCCAATGGACCAGGCATCGCTTTGGAACATACCTACCTGAGTATGATTCAGGCAACTTTTCAGCCCCGATACTGGATGTCGTCTGAACTGGTGGATCGCGCGGGCCTCCCCACGGGCCGAACCGAGCGGGCGAATCCAAACGATTACACCCAGGCAGAGTTCAATTTTTCAGTCTTCTGGGGTATCGCACTTCAAGCCTATGAGAGCACTCTCGTCTCGGACGACACACCCTTCGACCGCTACTATGCGGGGGATTCCGGCGCGCTCACTAACACCGAACAGACCGGCTTTCGGGCCTTCATCAATGATCAATGCGGTACCTGCCACACCGGGCCGGAATTTACGAGCGCATCCTACACTGGCCTGACCCAGAACGGTCCTGTGCAACGAGGCGGGCGAACCACCGGCAACGGGTTGCTGGATACGGGTTTCTTCCGTATCGGTGTCCGGCCTGCGTCTGAAGACCCTGGTATCGGGGGCTTGGACGATTTCGGAAATCCCCTCTCTCTAGCAGTTAGGCAGAACGCGAATGCGCTTTCCTCTGTAACCGGAACTTTCAAAACCCCGACTCTTCGCAATGTCGAGTTTACGGGCCCCTATTTTCACAATGGGAGCCAGGCCACCTTGGAACAGGTGATCGATTTCTACTTGCGCGGCAGCGACTTTCCTGGTGGAAACGTTGGGCCGGACATTGAGCGCCGCACCACCAGCTCCGCTGATCGGCGCGCGATGGCGGCTTTCCTGATTAGCTTAACGGATGATCGCGTGCGCTACGAACGCGCTCCCTTCGATCACCCCGAATTGTGTGTGCCCATGGGACAACTCGAAAGCGCTCCCGGAGTTCTGCAAGTGGGCTCCGATCCTCGTTTTCCTCGCAGCGCAGCCGATCATTGGGTCGGGTTGACGGCCGTTGGCGCAAATGGCAACGGCGTCCCGCTGCAAACGTTCGAGGAACTCCTAAACGGGACAGGCTCCGACGGTTCCAGGGCTCATAACATGACGGACGTCTGCTCGATACCGTAGCTCAGCGTTGCAAACGGCCCCATAACTGAATAGGTCTTCAGTCCAAAGTCCTGCGGTCAATTTAAGATTTGGAGGCGCGGGGCGGGATCGAACCGCCGAGTAAAGGTTTTGCAGACCTCTGCCTTACCACTTGGCTACCGCGCCTTGAAGGTTAACCGGTCCGTGGGGTTCTTCTTTGCACCATAGCGCGATGCCGTGGTTGAAGTCAATTCCGGGACCACGGGCAAAATCATGTGCGAGGGAAATTGGGGGCTGTGATAAACCGTTTGCTCGGCCTTTTTCAGAACCGTTTCGTCGGCGATAGGGCGCCCCGTATTGGGGTTGCGGTCAAAACGTGGGAAGTTGCTGCTCGATACTTCCAGTCGAATCCGATGTCCGGGTAGAAACACATTGCTTGTTACGCCGGCATCGATGGTAATTGGATAAATTTCGCCCGGCCGCGCCAGAACCGCTTTTTGAATCCCAGCTCGGTAGCGTAGCCGGATGAGTCCATCCGTGAGGTTGCGCGCGTCTCCATTTGGGAAAACATCCACGATTTTAGCGGTGAAATCGGTGTCGGGCATTGAAGTTGCCGCATACAGCATCACGCGCACCGGCCCAGTCACTTCGAGCGCTCTCTTGAGCGGCTTCGTAGTGTACACCAAAACATCGGAGCGCCTTTCGACGGTGCGTTGGTCCATCGGTCCCCAGGGAAAGATTTTCGGATTGCAGCATACCGCTCCACCCATGGTCGGAACGGGCTTTTGCGGGTCGTACAGAAACTGGTCGGCTTTGTCTTTCTTGGGCAGCTTCCATTCGAGTAACCCGTCACCGCCCAGGCTGTTCGCGTGCCCTTTTCCAGCTAGGTACAGAGGCGTGTACAGTGTGCGGGCGAGCGGCCACTCCTGTTCATCGCGCCAACGATTAGCGCCCATGACAAATATTTGCACTGGCGCTTCGGTAACCTCCGAACGCACGTTGTGCCATATCCCGGAGTACTGACGAATGGCATCCTGCTCGGGAGCCCCCTTCAGCCAGTGATCGAACCACTCTAACTGGTAGGCGCGCAGTGGAGCGGAAGAGTCCTGCCCGAAGTCTACTCCAGCAAATTTGACCGACATACTGTGCGGCCATGGACCGACCAGGATCCGCTGTTGGCCGTTCTTACGGCTGGCTGATTTGCTCAGAATGCTGAATGCCTCCAGATCGCTCTGGATGTAGTTGTCGTACCAGCCTCCTACTGAGAATACCGGAACATGAACACGATCGATCTTCTCCCGAACGCTCACCTTTTTCCAGAATGAATCGTAAGTGGGATGGTCTTGAATACGTTGATACATCGGGACCGTCTGGCCTGTCGCGGCATGGTCGGCGGTGCGCAGCGGCACATGATAGATGTAACTCTCGAACTTGGGACGGCTGACGCCCGGAGCTAGCAGGTTTTCGGAGAACCAAAGCAGACGATGCCCCAGTTTCTCCGCTCCTCCCGGCGAGTAGAAACGATCCAGGTAGTCGTCGTAGCCGGAAACTATTGGAAATATTGCCTTCAGGTGCGGGTTGTTGAGCACCGCGACTTTCCACTGTGAAATGCCGAGGTACGATCCGCCTAGCATTCCCACCTTTCCGTCCGACCAGGGTTGCCGGGCAATCCAGTTCAGTGTGTCGTAACCATCGGCTCCCTCCTGATCCAGAGCATCGAACGTACCATCGGACAGGTAGCGCCCGCGCACGTCTTGGACGACCATGGCATAGCCGCGATTCACAAACGCCTCGTAGCTGGGCAGCAGGTCGAGCCCTTTTCCATAGGGCGTTCGAATCAGGATGGCAGGGAAGCGCGAGGCGCTGTTCGGATGGAAGACGTGAGTATCCAGTTGCACTGAGTCACGCATGGCGATTCGCTGGTTCAACAGGCGGACTATCGGCGCCGGCGCGCCAAGCAGCATGTGCGCGCAAAGCAGCCAGGACGGCCAGTGATAGCGAAACACGGTGGATACTTACTAACTCATCATACCTTGCGGCTCAATTGACCCTGGGCCGCTTAATCGCCTGCAGGAGATTGCTGTAGTCGTCCGTCCAGAGCCGGCCGGTTGGGAACGGATTGGCTGGTTGTGCGTATTTCTTCCATTCCGGAGTTTCGAACGCGAGTGGGTCGCGGCCAATCAACATCCAATCCGACTTTGAGCAGATTTCGTCTTCCTCGGAATCAACAATCAAGAGAGCGGGCTTACTCAGGTTTTGCGCTTGCCGCCGGACCACTTCTTCGAGATTCAGGTAGCGGTTAGAGATATGGATCGCCAGGATACCGTGCGAATTCAAGTGACGATAGTATTGCTGGAATGCCTCCTGAGTTAGTAAGTGGACCGGGATGGAATCGCCGGAGAACGCGTCAATGGCGAGCAGGTCATAACCTTGCGGATTTTCCAATTCCAGTGAGCGCCTGGCATCGCCCAGTACGATATCCAGCTTGGCTCGGCAATCTTGGACATAAGTGAATTGCGATCGCGCGATATCCCGGATCAGGTCGTTTATTTCGTAGAAGCGGAAAAGATCGCCGGTTCTGCCATAGGCGGCCAGCGTTCCGACCCCCAGTCCAACCACTCCCACTCGCAGGGGCCCCGAGCGCGCGCGATCGCTCACGGCGCGGCCAACACCGGAGGTTTCACAGTAATAAGTCGACGGCTTCCTTCGATATTCTGCGGCCGCATACTGTGTACCGTGCAGGATCGTCCCGTGTAGAAGCTTCCGGCCTGCCGGTTCATCCTCAGTGGCGGTTTGATCACGGACTAGGAGTTGACCGTAGAAGTTTCGAACTACCAGTCGTTGCTCCTTTTCCCAGCGGGGGTGAGCGATCGCCAATTGATAGGCCAGCATCCCTACGATGATGGCCGATGCCAGTTGTACCGGAAGGAACCAGGTGGTCCGGTGCGCTTCGCGATCCCGATATAGCAGCCCGGAGATAAGGGTGACGCAAACGAGCAGGCCGATGCGAAGCTCCAGGTAGCTGTGAAACAGGGCGGGTGCGAGGAAACCCACAAACAAACCGCCGAGCGCTCCTCCCAGGGCCAGCATCAGATAAAACAAGGTCAGCCACTCCGCTCCGGGCTTGCGCCTCGCTAGTTCTCCGTGGCACACCATGCAGCAGCAGAACAGTGCGATTGCAAAAAGCGGGATCAGCGCCCTGATGTCAATGTTGGCGTTCTCGGTGGAGAGGGCGTAACCCGTTCCACCGGTGAATACCACAAAGAGCAGCAACCACCAGCGCCGTCCGTACCATCGGTCGCTGTCGAAGCACAGCACCAGGCTCAGCAGATACAGACTGAGCGGCAGTATCCAGAGCAGCGGGATGGGAGCGATGTTCTGTGAAAGATGGCTGGTGATCGCCAGCAGAAGAACCGACGGGCAGAAAGCCAGTCCGATCCAAAGAAAGCGCTCCCAGATGAGAGGAGGGTCGGAAGCAGGAGCCGAATCTCGGACCCCGATCCCAGAAACTGGAGAAGAGGCTACGCGCCACGCCACAACTCCGCACAACAGCACGAACAGCACATAAACCGCGGACCATGCGTATGCCTGTGTACTCGATTTCAGCAGCGGTTCCACCAGGATAGGAAAACCGAGCAGAGCGAACAGTGAGCCCGCATTGGAGAGCGCATACAGGCGGTAGGGCAAAGTCCCGGTCTGCAGAGCGGCGTACCAGGCTTGCAGGAGTGGGCCGGTCGTGCTGAGCAAGAGGTAGGGTCCTCCCACGGTTACCGCGAGCAGGAGAAGGATTCGGAGGCCCGGCCGTTCGTAGCCATTAGGGCGCCAGCCGGCACCGGGGAGGATCGGGAGCGCCAGCAGGCTTACCGACAGTAGCGCCATATGTAGCAACGCCTGTGCCCTGGGGCGCAGGTGGCGCGTGGACCAATCGGCGTACACGTACCCGAGCAGGAGGGTGGTCTGGAAGAACATCAGGCAGGTAGTCCAGACTGCGGCAGTTCCGCCGAACCACGGCAAAATCATGCGCGCAATCAGCGGTTGAATCAAGAACAAAAGGAACGCACTGAGGAAGATCGTGAGTGCGAAGGGAAGCAATCAGTTAATATATGGTTGAGCGCGGTTGGAATCGAACCTACAACCTACTGATTAGGAGTCGTGCAAAGTGGCTTCATCACCGTTGCTCACTTAGCTAAGGATTGCCCTAAATGGCTGATACAAGCAGCTAGCTGCCTGCTGAACTTGCGCCGCGTTACCAAGGGACATTCACGATGTTGAACTAGAGTCCTTGTGAAAGTCCCTGTACTGTTCTCTTCATTTTCGTACGAATTTGCTCGAGAGGCATCTGATTCCGCCTCAACACTTGCGCCGGTGAAACAGGGGTCGGCCAATCAGGTGCCGCGGCCGGAGTGACGGGGGGCGTGGTGACGCTGGTAAGTAACCGGCTCGTCCATCCGCTTTGAAAGCACCCTTTGAAACCAGAGCCTCCGCGCGTTACGCTCCGCAACGGTGTTGCAAGACGCAATCCGGCCAATGCGCCTCGCTGTTTGGCCCGTACTCGCAGCGGCGGGAAGTGTCAGCGCCAGGCAATGTCTGCGGCGCAGCTTTCCGCTACTGCACCTGATAACTCCCCAGCACCACATACCCCGAATCAAGCCCCGTATTATTTTGCACGTCCGAGAATATATAGAGCAATGCCTTGAAGCTAGGCTTGAAAGTAACCGCCAGGCTCAAATCCAGCGTATTCCCGGTCTGCACCGCGAACGACTTCGACACATCCACGCTGCACTGGCTGTTCTGCAACACCGTCGCAGATCCCAACGTCCCAGAGGTGAACGTCGTAGCATTATCGCTCGCCAGCGACACCAGGCTGTTGCCGCGTCCAAACAGGACATAGCACGCACCCACCCCCTGTAGCGATGGATTGAACACAATCAGCGTACCCGAGATGTCATTAGCACCAGCCGGATTCGAATACGTGAACGTGAACAGTTGCGACGTTCCAGCAGCTCCCGCCCCAGGCGTGGGTGCCACCGCCACCGGCCGCATCGTCGATGGTGCCGTCACATTCCAGGTACCTACCGCGGCGAATGGGGAAGTCCCCCCGCCATTGCTGATCGCCTGCGCATACACGTTCTTCGCCCCCACCGTCTTCATGGTGATGAACAACGTGAGATTCAGATAGTTGCCCGACCCAGATTGATACGAGGACGCAACGTTAACGATGCACTGGTTGTTCTGCAGCACGGTCGATTGCCCCAGCGTAGCGCCCGGTATGGTGTTATTCCCGGCATCGTCAGCCAGGTTGATCTGCCCCGATCCTCTGGCGACCTGGACATAGCAGGAGTTTACTCCCGTTAGCGTGGGATTCACCACCACTCCCGCGCCCGAAATATCCGCAACTCCATTCGGATCCGCGAAAACAAACGTCAGCGCCTGGCTGGAGCTCGTCGCACTCGCCGGCGTTACATTCACCGCCGACAGCACTGGCGGAGT
>JBBSHP010000231.1:0-7044 GCA_038232555.1 Bryobacterales bacterium | reverse complement strand
TGATATCCAAATTCGAAAGTCACGAATTAAAGGAGGGGTCATTGAAAAGGCGCACACGGCAGCAGTGATCGATGAAATTCCCGTTCTCGCCGTTTTGGGTGCAGCCAGTGAAGAGGGGCTGGTGGTGAGGGACGCCGCCGAGTTGCGGGTCAAGGAGACAGATCGCATCGCTACCATCGCCGACAACCTGAAACGTATGGGTGTGCATATTGAAGTGAAGCCGGATGGATTTGAAATTCCCGGCAAACAGAACTTCCACTCAGCCGAACTGGACTCTTTCCGAGATCACCGCATCGCCATGGCGTTCTCGGTTGCGGCGCTAGCGGCCGACGGCCCGTGTAGCATGGAAAATGCCGAGGCCGCATCGGTCTCGTTTCCCGAATTTTTTGCAACGCTTCGTCAAGTGGCAAACTGATCGACCATGTTGACCAACTCTGAAGAGAAAGCCGACCTGACACTGGAAGGCCTGGCTCACGATCTCAGCAATGTTTTCCAGACCATCGGCGACTGCGTGGAGTTGCTCCGCACGGATGCAAGATGGAACAAGTTAGCTGGTACTCTTCAGCGCAGCGCCGATCATGGCCAGCGTCTGATTCAAAGCATCCTGGAAAGGAAGCGCTCGACTTCCGAAGTCGCCACTGTGATGGAGAGCGCCATTGAATTCACGCGCGATTATCTGGAATGCGTGCACTCGCCCTTGCTCGACATCTCCCTGGAGGTGGAAAGCGAAGTGCGGTTACCCGGCGATCCGGGTGGGTGGGAGCGCGTGTTTGTGAATTTGTTTGTCAACGCAGCGGAAGCAGGCGCAAAACACGTGCACGTGTGCGTTAGCCATACTGAAATCGCTGTCTGTGACGATGGCCCGGGCATCGCACCCGAGTTGCTGCCGCATATCTTTCAGCCGCACGTCTCAAGCAAGCGGCCGCACGTCTCAAGCAAGTCAAGCACGTCAGGGTTGGGACTGCACGTGGTGCAGTCGCTGGTACAGGACCACGGCGGAGCGGTGGTAGCGACGAATCTGCCGACCGGCGGCGCCCGATTCGTGATCCATCTCCCGCACGCTGAGGTTACTTCAAACCGTCCAGAAACTCCCGCGCAACGTCTGCCACCGGGCGGTGCTTACCATCCACCTGGTAGTTCATGTTCCGCATGATATCGTCGCTGATTTTGCCCGAGAGCCGGGACAGCGATTCCTTTAATCCTGGCGTTTCCGCCAAGGTCTGCGACCGAACTACAATGCAAGCCTGGTAGGGCGGGAAAGCATGCTTATCGTCCCGGAGGACTTTCAAATCCTGCACTGCTAACATCGCGTCGGTAGTGTTTCCCGCAATCATGCTGACCTGTTTCTGCTCTAAAGCGGTGTAGAGCAGCCCTAGGTCCATAGTCTTCGGAGAAGCGGTCCAGTGAATCGGGTAGGCCGCGTTCAGCGTGCCGTATCCATCGGGTCTCTGCATGAACTCATAGCCAGCGCCCAAGGCGAAACCGCGGGTGTAATTCGCGGCATCCGTCATGGTCGCCAGATGGTTGGCGCGGGCCTCCGCTCCGGTGATCGCCATGGCGAATGAATTGTTGAAACCCAGCGGATCTATCCACTGCAGCTGCATAGAGGACAAGTACTCTGATCGAACTCGATCCAGCACCACGCTGGCGTCCGCTATGGGATCCTGCTTCAGCACATTCGTGAACGCCGTCCCGGTATATTCGGGATACATGTCCAGATCCTTGTTCAGAAGGGCTTGATGAGCAAGCAGCGTGCCGCCCAGGTTGAGCTTGCGATCTACTTTGAGATGCATGCCGCGCTCGATATGCTGGGCAATAATCTCGCCCAGAATCACTTGTTCGGTGAAGTTTTTCGATCCTACCGTGAGAACATGCTTCTCACGCGCACAGCCCCCCGCATACGCGGTGAGCAGCACAATCAGACTTAAGCAACCGCAAACTTTCGTTCGATCCAACCTAGTCCTCCATCAGAAAGAAGAGCCAGCAAAGCTGCCGGAACCGCGCCGGCCAAAATCAGAGTGGAATCCACCGATGCAATTCCGCGAAAGATAAATACTCCCAATCCGCCCCCGCCGATCGCTGCGGCAATTGTGGCGGTTCCAATGGTAGTGACGGTGGCGACCCGGATACCGGCCAGAATGGTTCGCGCAGCCAGGGGAATCTCCACCTGCCAAAGCAACTGACGGCCGGTCATCCCCATGGCTACCGCGGACTCCCGAACTGCCGGATCGACCGACAGGATCCCGACCAGCGTATTTCGCAAGATGGGCAGAAGAGCATACAAAATGAGTGCCACAATCGCAGTGCGTTTGCCGATGCCCCCAATGAGCGGAACGGGTATCAGAAACCCAAAGAGTGCCAGGCTGGGAATGGTCTGCATTACGTTTGCGAATCCCAGGACGATGCCGCGCCACTTGGCTTTCCGAGTCAATAGAACGCCGAGCGGGACTGAGATCGCGATCGCGACAGACATCGCGATCAGGACTAACATAGAATGTTCCAGCGTAAGTTCGATGATATCGCGTGACAGGCCTGGTCGCATCAGTTGCCTAATTCAGAGCCCGGTTCAGAGCGGGGTTCACCAAGACATGCCAGAAAGGCCAGAGCTTCCGGATGCCTGGAGTTTACAAAGTCCGCTGGCGTTGCGAGCACCTGGAGCCGGCCGCGGTGCAGCAGCCCGATACGAGTGCCCAGCCGCAGTGCTTCCCGAACGTCATGGGTAACAAACAGGGAGGTTTTACCGAATGCTCGCCGAAGATCCAGGAACTGCGTCTGCAATTCCAGCCGGGTGACCGGGTCGAGCGCTCCGAAGGGCTCGTCAAATAACAACAAGGCTGGATCCGCGGCTAGCGCACGCGCCACTCCCACGCGCTGCCGTTGGCCCCCCGAAAGCTGCCGTGGATAGCGGCTCTCATAGTGAGCCGGGTCGAGACTCACCTGCCGCAACAGGTCTTGTGTCCGTGAGTGGATGCGCTCTGCCGGCCATCGCTCCAGGGCCGGGACCAAGCCGACATTCTGCTCTACCGTGAAGTGTGGAAACAGCCCGACCTCCTGAATGACATAACCGATACTACGCCGGAGCCGGATGGGATCCCACTCGGTGGTGGGCCGCCCCGCTACCAACACTTGCCCACTGGTGGGGGTGAGAAGAGCATTCACCATCTTGAGGGCGGTGGTCTTGCCCGAACCACTGCGGCCCAGCAGAACCAGGATCTCTCCGGCCTGCACTTGCAGGTTCAGTCCATCGAGGATCTGGTTATTAGCGACGGCGTACGACGTATCGCGAAATTCGACAGCTGGCTGGGATGGATTACCGCCGGTCAGATCGCGATCCAAAGACTCTCAACGAAAGGCCACTCGTTGTCTATCCACTGCGCCTTGCTACGAAAGCCGGCACTGGACGCCATTTGCTCCAGACCATCCAATCGGAATTTGTGCGAAGATTCGGTCCAGATCGTTTCGCCGGCCCGCAACTTAACCTCACAGCCTGCTTTAGGGATCGCAATCGACTGATCGACCCGGGAACGGAGTCGGGTCTCAATACGTTGCTCGCGGTGGTTGTAGGTAGCTTGAAGCTCGAAATTGCGTAGGACGAAATTTGCGCCAAGCTCCCGGTTGATGCGCGCGAGCAGGTTCAGATTAAAGGCTAAGGTTACGCCGGTGGGATCGTTATAGGCCGCTTCCAGTTGATCCACGGGCTTTACCAGGTCTGCACCCAGCAACAGCGCATCGCCCGGCCGAAGCAGATCCCGCAGCTCTCTGAGAAATTCATGCGCTGCTTCCGGTTCGAAATTGCCGATAGTGCTGCCCAGAAACAGAACCAGGAGCTGTTCCGAAGAGCGACGCCGGGCCAGCGCGGACGCCAGGCCAGGTAGGTAGGAAGCAACTAACGGGTACACTTCTGCGATGGATGTCAGCTCCTTCTCGCACCATGCTAGAGCAGCGGCAGAAACATCGATGGGATAGTATCGAACGATGGATTGACAGTCGCGAAGGGCTTGCAGGATGTAGCGTGTTTTCTGGCCGCCGCCGCTGCCCAACTCTGACACAGCCACAGGCAGCTCCAGTGCCTGGGCAATGGCCGCAGCATGAGTACGTAGCAGGCGCGACTCGGCTCTGGTCAACCCGTACTCGGGCAGAAGTGTGATTGCTTCGAACAGCGCGCTACCCAGTTCGTCGTAAAAATATTTGGAGTGAAGCTGCTTTTCTCCGGATCGGGTCAGCCCAGCGTACACGTCGGCGGCGAACTCCTGGATCGGGCTCGCCGGCGCGACATCAATTTTCGACCAGTCGGAAACAAGCGTAGACATAAGGATAGTTAGGGCGGAACCAGTTTCGGAAAGATTTACGAAGGAAGCACTCCGCCGTCCTGGGCGAAGCGCCTTTCATGACGAAATGGGCGTTATCGAAAAAGTTGGCGGAATAGCCTGGATAGGATTCGAAAGCACGGAATCCTTTGAAAGGAGCGAAAACGGTAGAGGTCCATTCCCAGCCGTTGCCGAGGAGCTGTGACACTCCGAGGGAGCTGTCTCCCGCCTCAGTACCGGTCACAGGCATCGGCTCCCACCGGTGGAAGTTGAAGTTGCCATCCGCAAACGTGGGAGCTGTGGAACCCCACGGAAAGGGCTGCTCGGGCTGGTTGCCGATTGATTGCCCGTAGGCAGCCCGGTGATACTGTGCTTCCGTCGGTAGTGCGGAGCCCTTCCATGTCGCGTAAGCCTGGGCCTCTTCTTGCGTGACGTAAACGGGCCAGTCCAGAGGCAATGGAATGCTCTGAAACATGCCGCGATAGAAATACTCGCCATCCTGGTCCACCCAGAAGTGCGGGGGCTTCGCACCCGTTTTCACGAACGCCAGATATTGGCCGTTCGTGATTTTGTATTTACTGATCGCGAATTCCGCGACATCCACGCGATGAAGTGGGAATTCGTTGTCCCACCCGAATTGCCCTGGTTCCTGTCCCAGTGTGGCGGAACCTGCCGGGATCGTGATGCTTTGATCTGACGGGACGGCGGCAGGTCCGGTGAATTCGGACGGCCCCCAAATTTTATGTTCGTAGCTCAGGTTGTGCAACAGGTAAGCGAGTGTCTCGGCATGCATAAACCGATGCTCGATAGCCACATTCACGATTTGTTCCGGAGCATCCGGCAGCGCCTCATCCAGCTTGCGCCGGATGGTCGCCGTGTATCTTTCAATTTCAGCAACTCCGGGCCAGTCGGACGGTACATCGGCAGGGGCTTTCCCGGGCTCAGGATCTATGCCGAATTCGAACAGCTGGTCGAACTCCGGATGGAACGAACGCATGCCTAGGGCGCCGCGGCAGACCTGGTTCCAATCGAAAGCATCCAGATGCCCGAGGTAAAAGATCAAACGGTGGCGGTCTGGCACGGGCCGCTCATAGACCGCACCCGGGCGAAGCAGACGGAACAGTTCATCGGTTCTGGCGCGGGCTGAATCCAAGGTCGCCTGGAGCAGCTGTCTGTCTGCTGCTGTAGTTAGCATCAATCGGTCCTCCGGTACTTGAACATGATTTTAGCTTTGTCCTGAAAGCAGTGCCACTGGAAACGATTTGAGCGCTTCAGACAGTTGGATGCTTCCCGACTGATTTTGCGCCAAAGTTTCACTGGTCAGCACGTTGCGCCAGTTCGCCGGCGACCCCGGAGGAAGTGAAATGCCTGCATCTTTCCAGAAGCGGCGACCCACGGGCAGTTTTTCCAGAGCCGTAAGGCTAGTCAGAAAACGAGGCACCACTGTAATGGCCCACTCACGCTCTCGCCGGCGGGCGAAACTGATGGAGTGCTCCGCTGCTAAGTGCGTCCCCGGCAGGGGAGTGTATTCGCCCATCTGAAAAAGATCCCGATGGCTATTCCGGAATTGCATTGTTTTGAAAATCAGAAATGTCTTGAGCCGGCCGTCCTGCCAACTCTGCAACAACGTCGGGATGGCCTGTTCCCATTCCCCCTCTTGCTCGCCAGGCAGGTGGGGCGGTCGCCGGTTGTCAGGATCCACCAGGCTGAAATCCCAGTGCGTGGAACCCTGGTAGAAGTCCGGTATGCCGGGGCACGTCGTCTTCAGCAGCATCTGAGAAAGTGAGTTGAGCGCGCCAAAAAAAGCGACGCGTTCCTGGAAGCGGCGGAAATCGGACAGGAATGTTTTGGCGTTGTGTTCATCCAGTATGCGATCGATGAAGGCTGTCACGAGCTTCTCATAGCGGTGGTTTTGATCCAGCCAGCTGGAGTGCACCTTACCCTCCCGCAGCGCTTTGATCATGAAGCTCTTCATGCGTTCGCTCGCAATAGGCCAAGCGCCTAGCAGAGTCTGATAAATCAGATACTCCTCGTTTGGGTCCGGCGCCGCAGCACCCTCATAATCGCCGAGCTTATCCTTGTTCCAGCGATGCCACCGGTTGACGTGGCGCGTCCAAACCAGGGGCATTTCCGAGAGCAGGTTGATGCGGGCGCGGACGTCTTCACTACGCTTGGTATCGTGCGTTGATGTCGCATTCATCGTGCCAGCCCACTGCACGCGGCGCTCGATGTTGAAGCGATGGAACCGGTCCACGCTCACCGGCTCGGGGCTCCCACCCACGTCGTTCATCGAGATGAGCCGATTGTACAGGTACAGCGTTGTGTCCTCCACCCCCTTGGCCATGATGGGACCGGTGATCTGCTGCCAGCGCATGACGAATCGGAGGACATGTTCATCGTCCGGCAGGTCGACCAGCAACACCTTGCGAACGAAATCGAAAGCGCTGGAATCAATCCCGGGGTTGCGAGCACGGCCGTTATTGACAGCGTCTTCAATGTGCGCGCGATCCTGCGAACTGATGCGATACTCGCGCGTGTAGGTGCGATACACGCGAAGTGAGGCCGTGACCTCCCGCAAGGCGTGTCCGAGCTGTTGGGGGCTGATGTCCCGTGAATGGCGGTATCGTTCCGCAATCAACCCGAGCTGCAGAGCCAAGGTCTGAATCTCGACCGCGAACAATTGGTCCATGATTTTTTTCTTTTGCGAGTAGGCGGCTTCGGCGAAATCCGTCTGGCG
>JBBSHP010000230.1:0-7046 GCA_038232555.1 Bryobacterales bacterium | reverse complement strand
TGCCGTAGCTGCGGGCATTCCCGTCACAGTTTTCGATTCCGGAGTGGAATCCACCAATTACCTGACTTTCCTGGCCACCAACAATTTCGAAGGCGGACAGATGGGCGCTCGTGAACTTGGGCGCTTGCTGGGGGGCAAAGGGCGGGTTGCGATTGTGATGCATGCGCCGGGAAGCGGCTCTACCATGGATCGCGAGCGCGGGTTCGACGAGGTAATGAAGACCGAGTTTCCAAACATTCAAGTGGTCGCGAGGCAGTACGGCATGTCGGATCGCGCCAAAGCGATGACCGCCGCCGAAAACATTTTGACTGCCCACCCGGATCTGAATGGCATCTTCGCGTCCTCGGAACCAAGCAGCGTCGGCACGGCTCTTGCGATCAAGTCGCGCGGCGCAGCCGGGAAGCTCAAGTTCGTCGCGTTCGATTCGAGCGACTCCATGATCGACGACATGAAGGCGGGCGTGATCGATGCCATGGTGGTGCAGGATCCGTTCAAGATGGGATTCGAGGCTGTTAAGACGTTAGTGGACAAGCTGAAGGGAATCACGCCGCCCAAACAGATTGACCTGAGCGCCCGCCTGATTCAAAGGGCCGATTTGGGTAAGCCGGAAATCCAACAATTGCTCTTTCCCGACGTGAAGAAGTACATAGGGAAGTAGGCGAACACGCGGGTCAATCAGGCAGGTCAATCAGGCAGGTCCATGTGGTGGTGCACGGTCACTTGCCGCGTAAGGCAAACTGAACTGAATGCCCGTGAATAGCGAGGTAACCGCAAACGCTCAGAACCTTCTGCGCGCGATGCGGTTCTTTGGTTCCTCGCGCAACACCGGCGAAATCCACGATGTCCCAGGCGTCTCGCTGATCTCCTGCGGCCTGAACTACGCGGCTTTCAATGCCGCATTGCTATCCGAGCCGCTCGGTCCGGATCCTAACAGATTCAGGGAGCGTATCCAGGTGGCTGCGGATTATTTCCGCTCCCGTAAGCTCCGTTGGACGTACTGGTTTTGCGACGATTATCTGGACCGGGGCCTCCGTTGGCGTCTTCCCCACGACACCCGAAAATTATTCAGCCACTTCGGAATGTTTCGGTTGACCGACCCGGCAGGCATGTTTGCCGACCGGTTACACCCACCCAGGCGCAGCTTGCCCGCACTTGACATCCGGAGAGTGGACAGCGAAGCCACCCGGCGCGCCTTTGCCCACATTACATCGGTAGCCTTTGAAATCCCGCTCACCGTTTGCCTGGATGTGTACGGTTCCGCGGATGCCTGGGCAGGAGACTTCCACGGCTTTGTCGGGTATGCGGACCAGCTCCCGGTGACCACCACCGCTACCGTAGTAGCTGCTAATGTAGTGGGAATTTATTCAGTCGGCACCCTTCCGCAGTACCGCCAGCGCGGCTATGCGGAAGCGATTATCCGCCAGGCGCTGGCCCTCGAGAAGGAGCGCACCGGCATCGCAACCAGCATCCTGCAAGCCACCCATTCGGGGCTGCATCTGTATCAACAGATGGGCTATCGCAAAGTTACTAAATTTAGCGTGTACATATCGCAGTGACACACTCACGGCTGGTGAGCGCTAAGGCTTGCGGAGCTCTTTTTCCAGATCCTGGAAAACCGTGTCTTTGTCGGTGCCCGTAAGGTCGTGCTCCAGCCGCCGCAACGCTACGCCAACCACGTCGCGGTGATGCAGCTTTGATCCCACGCCTTGATGTTCACTCATACGCAGCCACAAATCGTGCAGGCGGTCGACGTCCTCGGGCCACAGCCGCGGAGGGTGGGGACCCAGGTTGACGTACATCGAGGGCCGGTCGGGGCGAATGATCTCGAGCGAGAACGGATGCCTGGGCTCCGGCAACTGCTCCCAAGCCTGACCGATCTGCCGGGCGAGTTCTTCCGAGGGCATGCGTTCCGAAACGCCCGTGACCAGCCGGGAAGCCTTCAGCTTGGCCGCGGCCTGCACCATCGCGTCGAAGGGATTCACTCCGGGCATCACCAGCAGTTCCACCGGCTTGCCTAATTTCTCAGCTACCTCGACAACGTGGCTGAACAGCTCTTTCTCGTAATCGGAGAAGATCTGGTCGTCGGTGAGGTCGTATTCTCCTGCTCCGGCGGAGAGAGTCCGGACCGTCATTACTACGATGTCGTGCCGCCGCAGGTTGGTCTTCTCGAGCACCTTCTTGAGATGCTCCATGTAGTGGTAATCGCGGGCGGCTACCAGCACGCAGCCCGGCCGGGCGTGCAAACTCTTGGGCTCGATCTGGGCCTGATGGTCGAGATTGAACTCTTCCAGCGGCTTCTTGTCCAGGTGTAAAGCTCGCCGCTTCTTGGCATTCACGTAATCGGAGATGTTGAAGAGGGCAAAAAGAATCAGCGTGAATACCACGCCCCAGATAGTTGCGATCTGCTTGGAGAACAGGTTTGCGATGGCTACAAAGCCCAGGGTCAAGGTGGTAACCCCGAGGCCGATGGGAATCTCGATTTTGCCGATCCGAATGTTGAACGGAAACTTGTACTCCTGGTCGTGCCGCTGATAGCGCAGCACCAGCACTCCCAGCGATTTCATGAAGAAGCTCCAGACCACGCCGAAAGCGTAAGCCTCGCCCAGTAAGTACATATCACCGCGGCTCGCGATGATCGTTATCAGTTGCAGACTAGTAACGACGTTGATGATCCGGGAAGTGGTTCCGAAGCGTTTGTGGGGCTTCTTGAACCAGTCCAGCAGCACGCCGTCTTCGGCCACCCGGTTCAGAATTCCGTTAGCGCCGATCATGGCGGTGTTCACGGCTCCCGAAAGAATCAACACACCCACGATCACTACAAACACATGGAAGATCAGGCGAAGCAGTTCCGGGCCAGCCAACTGCATCGCCAGCCCGCCCAGTAGATTCGCGGAGTATTTGTCGCGGATGTCGCTCGGACTGAGGATCATGGAAGCCAGCACCGTGATCACGCCGGTGCAAATCAGGGCGTACCAGCAGACAATGTTGGCCGTGATCTTCAGGTTCTTCATCTTGGGATAGGCGATCTCCCGGTAGACCTGGGCCAGGGTCTCGAATCCGCTCATCGAAAGCAGCGAGTGCCCGAAGGCGATTAACATCGCCACGGCCGGAATGCCTGGCCAGAAGGTCCCCTTGAACCATCCCAGCGAGGAATCGGTGAAGCGGAGGTTGCGCGGCAAGGGCGCCGGCGGAAGATTTACATGTCCCCGTATCAGGATGGTGAGAGGAGCCCAGATCAGGAAAATCACCACCATCACCGTGGTGATCTGCATGATGCGAAGCGCCTTGCCACTGGATTCGTGGATGCCCTTCACGTTGCTCCACCAGAAGTAAGCGGTTACTCCACAGCCGAAGAACGCCGCGAAGTGATTGGGATTGATCTCATACTGCTGGTGAACCAGCACCCCGAATTCATTCAGCAGCCTCCCGAGATATTGTCCGGCGCTGACGACGCTGATGGGGCCGGTCAGGACATAGTCGAACACCAGCGCCGAGACAGAAAGCCGGGCCATGAAGTCGCCCATGCTGTCCTTGACGACGATGTAGACGCCGCCGCGGACGAACATGCTGCAACTCTCCATGTACACCGACCGCACCGCAAAGCTGAACAGCATCACGCCCAGCACAAACCACGGAGCCGCCGGCCCAATCGCGACCGCTGCGATACCGCCCGCGTAAAATGCCGAGGACGCCAGATCGGCCAGAACGATGGAAGCGCCGCGCCAGAAGCTAATGAAGGACAGAGCGACTGTGGTCGCTACCACTACCTTAGTTGTGGACGGAGAAGTTAAGTTCTGAGAAGATGGCAAGCCCGCGGCCCTAAACCTTATTCTACGATCAGAGAGATGACCGGGACCACCCAAGCCCAAGCTGCATTGCGGATAGCGGGCGAACTTCGATCGCACGGCTATCAGGCCTACCTGGTAGGCGGATGCGTCCGGGATCTGCTGCTGGGACAAACTCCGAAGGACTACGACATAGCGACAGACGCGCAGCCCGCCCAGGTGCTGGAGTTGTTCCCGAAAGCCAACCGCGTGGGTGCCCATTTTGGAGTGGTGCTGGTGACGGATGTGGAGGTGGCCACCTTCCGCAGCGATCACTCTTACCTGGATGGCCGCCGTCCGGAAGGAGTGACATTTGAATCTGATCCGAAGCAGGACGTACTGCGGCGCGACTTCACCATCAACGCCCTGCTGCTGGACCCCGCTTCCGCAGCCTCGCCCGAGCCCGAGAAGGGCGTTTTGGATTGGGTGGGCGGCATCCCGGATCTGCACGCGGGCGTGATTCGGGCGATTGGAATTGCGGAGGCCCGCTTTCAGGAAGATCATCTGCGTATGTTGCGGGCCATCCGCTTCGCGGCGCGGTTCGGGTTCACGATTGAAGCGGAAACTATGCGCGCGATTCGCAAGCTGTGCGCATCGGTCCGGCGGGTCGCGCCCGAAAGGATTCGCGATGAACTGGTCCGTATCCTGACCGAAGGCGGCGCTCGCCGGGGCTTTGAGTTGCTGGATGAATCCGGACTACTCGAACAGATTCTGCCGGAAGTGGCCGCGCTGAAAGGCGTGCAACAGCCGCCCCAGTTTCATCCCGAAGGCGACGTCTGGACCCACACGCTGATCATGCTGGAAGGGATGCTCTCTCCCACTCCCGCGCTGGCTTGGGGAATTCTGCTGCACGATGTCGGGAAGCCCAGCACCTTTCGAATGGCCGACCGTATCCGCTTCGATGGCCACGTGGAAGCCGGGGAACAAATCGCGCGGTCTATCCTGGCACGGCTGAGGGTGTCCAACGAAGATACCGATCAGATCATCGCGCTGATCGCGAATCATATGCGCTTCAAAGATGCACCACACATGCGCGAGAGCACTCTGAAGCGGTTCATCCGGCTGCAGCATTTCGACCAGCATCTGGAACTGCACCGGCTGGACTGCTCTTCGAGCCACGGCCACCTGGACAACTATGAATTGATGAAATCCCGCTACGAAGCGGCGCCGCCCGAGGAACTTCGCCCGGTGCGATTGTTGACGGGGCATGATTTGATAGACGCGGGCTATCGCCCTGGTCCGCATTTTTCGAAGATGCTGGAAGCGGTGGAAGACGCGCAACTGGAAAGGCGAATCCAGAGCAAAGCCGAAGCGCTGGAGTTAGTGAAACAACTCGAAACTATAAAACCAAAACTATAAAACCAGGCTAGCGATATCCACCGTCGACCGGTGCCCTTCCACTACCACGATCCCGCTATCCGTCACGTGATAGAGTTCCCGATCCTGTTCCAGGTCGTAGCCGATAATCGCGTTCTCCGGAATTTTGACGTTTTTGTCCAGAATGGCGCGGCGTATCTGAGCTTTCCGGCCAATATCGCAGTTATCGAAGATCACGGAGTCCTCAATGTAAGCGCCCGAATGCACCTTTACCCCTCGACCGATAATCGAGCCGCGCACCAATCCACCGGAAAGAATACTGCCACCCGAGACGATTGAATCGAGCGCCTGTCCGCGTCGCCCTTCAAAATCAAAAATGAATTTGGCGGGCGCATCCGAGTACCCGGCGGTTCGCAGCGGCCATTGCCGGTTATACAAATTGAGCACCGGCGAAACGGAGCGCAGATCCATGCTGGCTTCAAAGTACGCGTCCAGTGACCCCACATCCTTCCAATACACGGGAGCGCCTTGCGGATCTCCAGGAATGCGATTGGTTTGGTAATCGTATGCGTACATGTCAGCCTCGCCGATCAGGTTCGGCAGAATATCGCGCCCGAAGTCGTGTGAGCTCTCCTCATTTTCGGCGTCGGCGTAAAGCGCTTCCAACAACATCTTGGTGGAGAAGATATAGTTGCCCATGGACGCATAGACGCGGTTAGGATCGCCCGGCATAGTGGGCGCATCGGGCCGCTTTTCGTGAAAGCCGACGATGGCTCCGTCTTCATTGGTCTCAATGACACCGAATTCGCTGGCCTGTAGCTTGTCCACCGGGATGGCGGCGACGGTCACCTGGGCTCGCTTATTCACATGGAATTCGATCATCTCGCGGATATTCATGCGGTAGATGTGATCGGCGCCGAATACCACTACCAGGTGGGGCGCGGCCTGTTCAATCAAGTTAATGTTCTGGAAAATTGCGTCAGCAGTTCCCCGGTACCAGTCCTCTCCGGGCGTGCGCATCTGGGCGGGCACTGGGATGATAAAGTGGTTGCGCAACAGGCTGGCCGCTTCCCAACCTTCCCGAAGGTGCTGCAGGAGAGACTGGCTCTTGAACTGCACCAGGACATAGATCGAATAGATTCCGGAGTTCACCAGATTGCTGAGCACGAAATCTACAATTCGATACCGGCCGCCGAACGGAACTGCCGGCTTGGCACGTTCTTTGGTGAGCGGGTAGAGCCGTGTTCCTTTGCCGCCCGCGAGGACAAAGGCAAGTACGCGCATATCCATCTTGAATATTGTTGCAGATGTTTGCTGCGGTCGTGTTAATTGAAAAGCCGACGCCGTGTTAATTTGAAGAGCTTATGAGATTAACAATGTTATTTGCTCTGATTTCACTGCCCGCTCTGTTCGATGCGAATATGGAAGCGCAGCTTCAGAACGTCAGGAACGATCAGGCGATGAAAGTGGCGCTCGAAAACAAAAAAGTAAAAGTTACGGAAGTCACGTACCAGCCTGGCCTGCCCCGGGCCCGTTACATCCGGCCCTCCGATCAGGTGATTGTGTTTCTGGACGACTGCAAATATGAGCGCACGGATTCCAAGACGGGCGAGAAGACGGTGCGTCAACGCAAAGCCGGCGAGACCATCTGGCACGATAAGGGTGAGGATGCACCGGTGCTGATCAACCTGGGATCGAAGCCGTATCGTACGCTGGTGATCGAGCTGAAGCCCTAGCAATGGTGCGGCGATTCCTGTCCGTTGTCATTCTGCTGCTACCGTGCGGCCTGGCACAGAAGATCCCGCCGAATACGGAAGCCGCGCTCGACAAGGGAATTGTGGATTTTCGAAAAAACCAATACGCCGAGGCCCAAGGCGATCTGCCGGGGGCGGTGCGACGTGCGCC
>JBBSHP010000229.1:0-7053 GCA_038232555.1 Bryobacterales bacterium | reverse complement strand
TCTCCTAGATGCGCCATCGCTTGCTTCAGATCGTGGGCCTTCGATTCAAGTTGGTGGGTCGGGTGGGGATTCAAAGCAGCCTCCTGATATCTGAAAGTAGAACCGCTTTCAGAATTATACGACAATACGGCCATTCCCTTCAATGGATCACTTTGGCGTCGTGCACCCTTGTGATCAGGCCAGCTGTACAAAAACGTGCCATGCTAGTATCTCCAGAGGATCAGTCTAGAGTTGATTCAGAGCCAAGTCAACAGCTATCGGGACTATCGCCGCCACTTGAGCATGTCCTGTTAGTGCCATCTACTAATGTCCTATTGACAGGGTCAGCCTGGAAGGTGCCACAACAAGGTGCCACAACAAGGTTTCGGCGTGGCCGACTCCGCGAACAACGATCTATAGCGGACATCGCGATTCATCCGCATGTGCTATTCAACTCGGACCGGAGCATGGCCGCGTTCCTGATCCCTGGTTTGGTGGCGGTGTTGATGCAGATGGTGACCACGTTGATCACGGCCATATCCATCGTGCGGGAGCGCGAGAACGGCACTTTGGATCAGATCCTGGTCACGGCGGCTGGCCACGGTGTTAACCACCATATCGAGAGAGTTCGTAGTGAGAATATTTGGCTCGCCATGCGGCACACAGACGAAATATCAAGGTTGGTTAACACCCTCGGAGAAACTGCCCTTGCGGACATTCTCCATTCGAGAGTTCGGATCTGTGTCCGTCTAGGGGAGCCAAACTATTTCTCTCCGAACTGCGAGTCCCTTGTTGTTAACGCCATCGGGTCCCTCCCTCCGGCAGACATAGCTTCCCCAATTCTTCCAGCTATTTACGGGCGCAACTCTTCTCTCTTTCCGACCTCGGAGAGTCGCCGTAGTCGGCCCGATAAGTCCTCTCCAGCACTCACCCCCCTCACTGCTCCGTTTCTCCAGAGAACGCTGGGCCGTGGTTAACAACATCGCGCGTCTCGGTTTACACTTTTCGAACTCGTTGCGTATGTTTACAGCAGAGGGTGCTTCGCACTCTTCAGCAGTCACTCGACAGCGGAACGACCGCAAGGCGGACTTTCGTTGTGGTGCCAATCCACAGCGAGGCAATGCGAAAGAGATTGACGAGTTGAGCAGGATGACAGTCGGCCAGGTCCGGCAGAAAGTACCTGGAGGCGTTCGGCGAGGAGTCCCGATCGAATCACAAGCAGTCCTGTTTCGGAAAATTCGCCTGGCGCATTCAGGCAGTAGCCGAGGCAGTCACCCTCGCGGGCGGCACCGGCAACGGCTACATGCTCTCGCAACTCCGCGGCGCGGTAAATCCCAACGGCTGGTCCGGAGTGATTGAAGTGAAGAACCCGGCAGGGTCACCGCAGGTTACATCCTGCTTTACACGAACCCGTAATTCCCAAAAGGACAAACCGATGAAGCTGACACTGGACCACACCCAACGTCTGACCCTGCACACGCTCTTGGGGGCGTAGAGGGCAGCCGTAGGATCTATCCGCGCAATTTGGGCGGTGCAAGATAAGCTTGCCCTCGATGCCGAAGAGGAAAAGACCATCGAACTCAAGCGGGAACTGGTTAACAGACAGGAGCGGACGGTGTGGAATCTATCGCTCTCCGTTCCTGCGAAGGAATTCGACTTCACGGATGCGGAGGTTGCCCGGATCAGACCGCTATCGAAGGTTGGGGCAGCTACGGGGCAGCCAGCGATCGGCGATGGCTGGCGCCGTTGTTGGAAACCCTTGTTCGCGCCGAGCCAAACACAATAGCCTTGATGGCCGTGGATGAGCGGTCATTTCACACGCTCAAGATGTGCGCGCAGCGGCCGAGGCGATTGTTGTCTACCTCCCTCGATTCCGGTCATGGCAAGGCCAAATATTAGTTGCTCGAGTTCCGTCGAAGATATGCAAAGCTCGTTTGCGATCCGTGCCCTGCTGAACCCGTCCTCATAAAGGGCCGCAAGTACACGCGGAAGAACCAGCGATGTCTCCTTCGGTGCCTCCTCTGGCTCCGTAGCCCTGCCTCGCTTGGCAATTTCGATGCACAGCCCTCGGTATTGCCAGTCGCTGATCAATCCCAGTTCGTGCAAGCGGTAACCCAGGGCGCTGACCGACGTCGTCCAAACTTTCTTGAGCTTGACCAGCGTAGAATAGGTCGGGAGCCTGGGCGCATTCGCAAGTACGCTTCCGCGCGGCATCAGGAAGGCCGACGCAAACGCATTTGCCTGCTTCTCTGCCTCCCGTCCCTGCGGTGGGCCGTGTTTGTGGAGGACCAAGTGTCCAAGCTCATGAACCGCATCGAATCTGCTGTGTTCGGTCGACTTGTAGGTATTCAAGAACACGAACGGCCTCGCGCCCTTCCACATGGAGAACGCATCCACTTCCCTGGCGTCCACTGCGAGTGAGAGAACACGAACGCCCTTGGCCTCCAGCAGGTGAATCATGTTCCTGATGGAAAGTGCGCCAAGCGCCCATGCCCGGCGCAGCGATTCCGCGGCCGCTTCGGGTTTCGGCTCGCGGCTCAGGTCTGGCAGGTCCGCTTCGGGTAGCTCAAAGCGATCCTCTATCCAGGCCATAAAATGGAGGCCAAGCGCGGCCTGACTCAGTGCCATATCACGTTGGGGCGCGCTCATTTTCGTCATCGAACGAAAGCTGCCGGAGTCGAGACTTGGCTCGTCCAAGTCCTCGCCGTAGAAGAACGGCACCGGAAAATCCAGGACGGCTGCAATCCTGGCCAACGTCTGCTGCGAAGGTGCAAATTCGCCTGCCTCGAAGGCAGTGATCGAACGGAGATCGACTCTGCTGAGTTCCGCGAGTTTGGTCTTCTTGTGCCCCCCGCCGCTTCCTGGCTAACGTCAGGCGAGTCGGGTTTGGCACGTCCGGCGCACCGTCAGGCACGCCGCTTGATTTCGACCGTGATTTCAGGGCTTTGTGGTCCATTGCCGCCACCAACGAGCGTGTCCTCGATACCGTCAAACGTGCGCGGAGAGAGGATGATTCGTTCGGCCCACCCGTCGACGCGGTCCTCAGAATCCATGCCGATCGGACGCGACAACTCGCACCGCATCTCTCTGGCGTCCGAATCTCGATACACCAGGAGCAGCCAGGTCGCCCGTCCCGTAGCCTTCAACGATTCGGCGGAAGGGAGCATTTCTGGAAACAGCGGGAGGTTCTGGTTCGCGACAATTGCACTAATGGTCCTGGGGCCCTTGGCGGACGCGGTCAACGGGTCCTTGTCCTTGCGCCCGGTGTCCTCGTTGCCGGTCCCACGGAAAGCCCTACTGTGCCGTCGCGGTTGACGACAAGCGGCCAGTTCTGCTCGTCCTTGCGCTCCCATCCAAGTGGGATTAGACGTTCGCGAAGAGCGCAGACAGTTTCGCCCCAAGCGAAAAGCCCCGGAATCGCCGGAGGATGGTTCGCTGTGCATGACGCCCGGGCGGTTAAGCCGCGCTCGGCCGCCTGGAGCAAATCCTCCTCCTTGATGCCGAGTTCAGCTAACCGTCTATTCACAACCCATGGTTCACGTGAACCGTGTTCGGTAATCCCATATACTCCCTTCGAGGCGATGAGCCTACTTCCTGAAATTTTACCGCAAATGAGGAGGAAAACAAGAAATAGATCGACGCCCCGGAGGAAAACTACACGCTTGTCCAGTTCTCCTGAACCAGATGGCTCCAAGCTACGCGAATGTGCTCCGGCTTGAACACCTGCTGCTTCCGTGGATTCCAAGCATGGATCTGCTCAATAGCTGCGTCCGGGCCGGATGCCGGCGCACTGCTCTTTGGCCCACCTCGATGAGCCACCCAGTGGACGGCCGCCAAGAGTTCCATGCCGTAAGGAGTCTCAAAGCCCTCGATCAGTTGCGCGACTCTCTTGAGGCGGATCAAGGATTCGGACTTGCCGTCGAGGAAACTGGCGGCCTCTTCAACGGCACCGGGCAGCAACTCGATCTCAGCATTCGGCTTCTGGCTGTCTCCATAACCCCGGATAAAGTGGCCTTCCAACACCTCCAGCACTTTGTTGAGATTGGTTGCATACGGGCCGTAGTGGCCAGGCTCATACTTGAGCCGCAGCGGTTCTCCCACCTCGTGCAGGAAGTAAGCAAGCTTCTGCACCTCGAGCAACGTGCGACTGTACTCCAAGGCAGCATAGGCGTCCATCAACTTGATGAATAAGGCGCGGGCGGGAGTCATGCGAGGGCGTGCCGTCCCTACGGGCATCGCCTTTGCGTCCGGCGTTCCCACGGGCTCGAACAACAGTACATGCACATCGGGTAACTCGGAGAACGCCTTCTCGATCATCGGCCGTACTTCACGCCAATCCAGCCCGCCAAGCCCGCACCCGAGCGGCGGCACGGCAATCGAGTGCACGTCCAGCCTGCGCACATCGGCAATGAGGGCTTTGAGCCCGGACCGGATATCCGCGATACGCGACTTACCGCGCCAGTGACGCTTCGTGGGGAAGTTGATCACGTACCGAGGATTGATGAGCCGTCCGTTGTCGAAAAAGAACATCTGGCCTGGGACGACCTCACCAGCGTGGCAAGCGGCTTCGTAGGCTTTGAAGTTGGCTGGAAATGCCTGCTTGAATTGAAGCGCGATGCCCTTGCCCATGAAGCCGTCGCAGTTCACCGTGTTCACCAGCGCTTCGGCGTCGGCCTCCAAGATGTTGCCCCTCGCAATGTCAATCATCGGCAGCCTCTCTCTTCAGTAGTAATACCATTCAGACCTTACCTCAACTCGGGGTTGCGGCCGATTGGGATACTGCCTCAACACAGCCTCCACGTTCAATTTCACTTGTTGGTTGAGCACTCCAATGCTCTCGATCAACGACCAATCAACCGTCTGCCAGATCAGAAACTCGGCCTGCTTGCGGCGTTGTCTGTCGTTGTCATCTGGCCGGTCCGCCCAGTAGCGGGCGATTACGAGGTCCCAATCCACCTTGTCGAGCTGCGTCAGATCGTCGTACCAGTTCGTGAATATTGCTAATCCGTGCCCGTCCGAGAATACGAACTTGCGGCCGGCAGCGACGACGCGCTGTAAGGTTGTGGTGAGGTAGATGAGCGGCGCCTGCCCCTCGGTGTAGCCTTCCACGCGCCCCGTCTTAAGGTTAAGAAGCAGGTCGCCGGTGGTCCAAAGATTCTTCGGGACGCGGCCCACTCGATAGCAGTGCTTCCCCTTGGCGATTTCCTTTGGATGCACGCCAAGCATCGGCCCAGCCAGGAGGAAAAAGTCCTCCACCACCTCGGGCACCAGTCGACCGGTGGATGCGACCATACGCTGTTCCAGGCGCACCGGATTCCAGGGAATGTCGTAGTTGATCATGAACCAGCAGAACTGGAGGTTAATGCCTTCACCCGCGGCCTCTGTTGCCGCCATGATCTGGCAGCTTTCGCGGAACTCCCGCTCAGCGTAGATCCGGCTACCCGGAGTGTCGCGGTCGCCGATCTTCATGCCGCCGTGAATCTGCGTAACGGAGAGGTGCCATTCGTCCCGCATCTTCTCGACGAGGTAATCGAGCGTGTCCTTGTGCTCCGTGAAGATCAGGAGTTTCATCTTCGGATCTTCGAAGATGCCCTGCTGAGTGAGCACTTCACGCAGTTTCCGGAGCTTGGATTCGACTTCCCGCTTTTCGAGCAGAACGGCCTGCGCGACAAGCTTGTCCAGTTGGCCAATCTCCTCTTTCAACGCCATTGGGTCTACGGAGATGACTGCATCTTCGAGAGCGGCCATGATTTCCTGCTGCTCTTCTTCAGGGAGATCATCGAAATCGTCGGGCAGGCGCGTGTCGATCTGTTGCTGGCGGTGGGCGGCGGGATCGCTCAGTATCCGCTCGCGCTTGTCCCGCATTCGCTCCAGGCTCCGTCGAGCGGCCCGTATGCTGGAAGCAAACCGGCGTTGCAGCATGGCCATTGTGAACCCAACGGCGCGGCCGCGGGCGGAATTGTCCGCCGCCGCTTTTATGGACTGGTCCTCGACGTAACGAGTGAGCGCATCGTAGAGTTCCCACTCCTCGTCGTCGATGGCGAACCCGATGGTCTCTACCTTCCTCTTTGTGAAGAGAGTCCGCACCTCGCCGGTATCCGGGTCGGGGAAGTGGACAAGTGCTTCCTTTGTTCGGCGCAGGCAAAAGGGAGCCTCGTGTCTGCGTATGGCTTCGTCGATACTGGCGACATCCCCATAGACATCGCGGTCCAAGAGTTGAAAAAGAGACGGAAGTTTTCTTTGTCGCCCTTATGCGGCGTTGCCGTCATGAGGAGGTAGTGGTCCGTCATCTCCGACAAGTGTTCCCCGAGTTCGTAGGCGAGCGTCTTTTTGTCGGAGCTGTAGGCGCTCATCTTATGCGCCTCATCAACAATAATTAGGTCCCAATGGCTGCGGAGGAGGCTCTCCTTGGCGTCTTCAATCCGTGAAACCCAGGAGATCGACGTCACCACCTGATTTTTCTCTTGCCACGGATTGGAGCCGTAATTCGCGCGCAGGACGTCGCTGCGAACCACTTCGAACTTTTCCTGGAACTTGTCCTTGAGCTCGCGCTGCCACTGGAAGCTCAGGTTCGCCGACGTCACGATGAGAATTCTCTTCACCAGCCCGCGGACTTTCAGTTCTTTGATGAGCAGGCCCGCCATGATCGTCTTGCCAGCGCCGGGATCGTCGGCTAAAAGGAAGCGGATTCGAGGGAGGCGCAAGAAGTAGTCGTAAACCGCCTCGAGCTGGTGCGGGAGCGGATCAACTCTGGCAATCGACAGGGAGAAGTACGGGTCGTACTCGTAGGCGATTCCCAGCCGTAGGGCTTCGACGCCGAGTTTGAACTTCGTCGCATCGCCGTCGAATGGTTGCTGTTCCGGAGAGCCCTCCAGGTTGGCAAGTTGGGCCGGCGTGAGGATGGGCTGGTGCACGAGGCCAGTGTTCATGCCCTGACCGACGAGTTTGATGGAGCCGCCCATCGGGACGACCCGGATGACCTTCACGGGCTTCGGGAACATAGGTCCCCGCACGAGAATGTTGGGTTTCAGATCCTGTGGCTTCATCGTGGGATGCTACTTGCTCCTTCGCCGT
>JBBSHP010000228.1:0-7070 GCA_038232555.1 Bryobacterales bacterium | reverse complement strand
CGAACAAGTTGCACGACTTAAAGGCGGCGCTGGATGCTGCGCAGGTGTATTCGCCGGAGCAGGTCCGGCAGGTCGTCGAGTTGTTCCTTAGCGGCGCGGACCGCGACAAGCTCGACCCAATCCTGGATGCCTGCGTGGCGATCTATATCGACAGGCTCGACGAGGACGGCCAGGTGGACTTCAAGGGCAAGGCCAAGGTGTTCTGCCGCACCTACAGCTTTCTCTCGTCGGTGATTCCTTATAGCAACGCGGAATGGGAGAAGCTCTCGATCCTGCTCAATCTGCTGACGCCCAAGTTGCCGGCTCCGCTGGAAGAGGACTTGGCCAAGGGCATCCTCGAGGCCATCGACATGGACAGCTACCGCGTCGAGAAGAAGGCCGCGATGAAGATCGCGCTGGCGGATACGGATGCGGAGATCGAGCCGGTGCCGACGGATACCAGCGGCCGCCGGCCCGAGCCCGAGCTTGATCGCCTGAGCAACATTCTGAAGACGTTCAACGAGCACTTCGGCACGCTGTTCACGGACACGGACCGGGTTGCCAAGCGCATCCGCGACGACATTGCGCCGAAGGTGGCCGCCGATGCGGCTTACCAGAATGCCAAGGAGAACACTCCGCACACGGCACGCATGGCCCATGACCAGGCGCTTGGCAAGGTGATGCAGCACCTGTTGAAGGACGATACGCAGGTCTACAAGCAGTTCGTAGAGAACGAATCATTCCGGCGTTTCGTCGGTGATATGGTGTACCAGATTACGAGCCAGTGAGGCGATGCACTCGCCGTTTTTCAGCTCGTGCCAGCCAACCTGCCGCGTGGAAGATTCGATGCCCAGGAAGGCATTTCGCAACGGGCTTCGGGACGCCGTTGTCGAAAGGGCTCGTCATCCCTCCGACGGTGGATTTCGCAAGCTCTCAGCCGCGAAATGGAGGACAGCGCGGACTTCGTCGGCGGTTACGTCAAAGAGCTCTGTGATCTCCTGAAGTGACAGACCAGCCTCCAGATTTTGGAATACGGTTTCTACAGGCATGCGCGTGCCTCGCAGGACCCATGCTCCGCTCACCTTCCCGGGAATACTTTCGACGGCTGGACATGCGGACCAGTCTAGTGGCATGGGTGCCTGTTGCTTATCGTAGCGTGTTCGGCGTGCGGCCCGATCCAGAACCAGGAAAACCGATCCCCATGACGGCGAGCTACCGCACGGTAGCCCCGGCTGACACGTACCGTCCAAAACGCGCAGACCTGTTTGAGTTGAAGCGAAGGATGATTGGGATTGACGAAAAACAATCTAAACTGTTTGTCGGCCTGCTCGGGAATGGGCTTCCGGCAGGGCGCTATCGAATTTTAAAACTGGGGTGGGGAGCGAAGACCCTCTTCCAATGAAGTGAATTGATCATCGGCGATTTCGCGGTCAACTTTCTCGATCAGATGGGCACCCCGGCCACCGGGCGCAAAATCCCGCTCCATCTCCCGATCCCAGGGGGACAAGCCCAAAGCTTGCTCTTCCAGCTTTTCGGTCCAATCGACAAGTTGTTTGCGCTCTGGTTCGGAGAGATCAGAGATCTCTTGCTTGATGGCTTCTACCGTCATACTCCAAACATAGCTTTAGTTGCAACGCGGTGCAAACTGCGATTTAGCCGTCCGGGTGATTTGCTCAAAGCTGGCCAACCCATCCGCTGAAGTGCAGCCAGGACCCGCTTCGCTTTCGTGGCGGACCAACTGCTCCTCTGAGATGGTGAACGAAATGCTTAGAGCCGATGGCGGTAATTCTCCGTGAGCGATGCGATCCGCAAGAACGTCAATTGCGAGCCGCTCCGTGTTGCAGATCGCCTCTTCCCGAGTCTGGCCGTAGCACATCACCCCCGGCAGCTCGAGGGCTTCAGCGATCCAACGCCCGTCGTCTTCACGCTCGAGATCAATGGTCAGATTTACCTTTCTCATGAGACGCCGGCTTATCCCGCGATTGCGGGGTTTGGCAGCGCGTATGGCCTTCGTGGCGCGCAACACAAAAGTGGTAAATTCGGGGGAAATGCTGGCCAGGTGTTTAAATCCGAGCGTAGCGGTACGTCAGACTGAGCCGCCTGGATCGCGATGGAACAGATCGAAAGCGCTGGGCGCGGCATGGAAGCACGCGATGGTTATGGAGAGACCAGGATGTGCAAATAGCCATCCACTACGAGAAATCGAGGAGCAGAGCGGATCTCTTTGTTGCGGAAGCGCTTTGACGCCTGACGTCCGCTCTGTCGAAAGTCATGCCGGGGAGACCACGACTGCCGAGGGGTGGGTCTCCCGGACCACCGACTTTCATTCCCTTTGGCGGGCCGCGGCGGCCCCATGGAACACTCCCTTGCGGTCGCGGCTCGGCTTGATTCCATGCTCGCTTCATTTCCATGTCGCAACCCAGGACCTTCGTGGAGAGTGGGAAAGTGGAATCCCGATTCTGAAATGGCCCATCAGAGCAACCTTCCAGTCCGCCGGAACTGGAGCGGCCTTGGGAATCGCGTCGATCCTGTGCGGCGCGCGTGCGCCGATGCTGATTGCGGTGGGAAGGGGGCGAAAGAAAAGGGTACGCTGCTCGCTCGGGCCTGATTGCGGGTGAGGTGATCGTGGGCATCCTGCTGGCAGTGCTTCCCGTTCTTTCCCGCCTGGGGAGGCTGGCTGTCGCTGGTGGGATTCGCAAGCTTGGCCTACGTTCTGAGCCGAATTCCAGCCTGGCCGGGACCTGCTACTGAATTAGCTCGACCTCCAGCGTAACGTTCCCACGTACCTCGACGGTTCCTGGCAGGACGGGAGTCGGCGTGGCTGCGGGGGCGAGGGAGCGCACGGGGGTGATGCTCACGGACCCCCCCTCCTCGGCGGCAAGCACCGCGCCAGTACGCCCGTTCACGCCAGCCGCGATCGCGTCCGCATGCGCTCTGGCCTGCTGAGTGGCGAGCTTCAAGGCCTGTGAGCGGGCGGGCTGCTCATCCTTGAGACTGAACTGCAGACCTTGAATGGTATTCGCGCCCGCTTGCGCGCCGGCATCGATCACTTTTCCGATATTGGCCAAGTCCGTGGTGGTGACTTCGACGGTGTTGCTGGCGGTGTAATTGACCAATACGGGAGGGGCTCCATTCGGGTAAGTATAGTTGGCGTTCACGGAATAGCTGATGGTGCGAATGTCGCCGGCGACGCCGAGCACCTGCCGTAGCTGACCAAGCACGGCAGCCACTTTGGCCGCGTTCTGCGTAGAGGCATCCTGAGCCGTGGCGGCGATGGTCACGACGCCAATATTGACCTTGGCGAGATCGGGCTGCACGGACACGGAGCCTTCGCCGAGCGAGCGAATGAAGGGCCGGCGCAGCGCTGCCGACTGCGCGGGTGCCTCCTTAATGGATACGCCAAGGAGTACCCCAAGCAGCAACGCGGAATTGAGAATGATTTTCACAGGGAACCGTCCTGTTCCGATTATGCGGCACGACCGAAGCTGCGGGGTAAAGCAAGTCACCGCGATTGCCGATCTTTTCCTCAGCAACCAAACTTCAATCACTGTATCGAAGCATACAGTTCCTCCAAAACCAGCCTAAGTAGCCAGCTTGACCCTGTTGTCCGGGCTGGTGTATGGTTGGAAAATCAGTTTAAGTTTCGTTAAGGAGGCCGATGACCCCTAGTCAACGCTTGTCCGCAGTTATGACCGTAGCCGTAAGCGGCGTTGTTGTCCTGTTGAATGGCTGCGCTTCCAGCAGGCCGCAGACGTTTGCGATGTCCTTTTTGCCGACGACAGCGCTCCCGGTAACAACCGAAACCCACATTGAGCAGCCACCGCGCGTCAACTCGAAGCTGTACGCCAACGAGGCTCCCCGTGTAAAGCCGTTTATCTCGCCCGAGGTGGAGCGACGGTTGAAAGCGGCTGAAGAACGCTTCGAGTCGGGCCGTGTGGCGTTCCAGTCCGGAAATGTCGTGTTGGCCAGGCGTGAATTCGACCGCGCTCTGGACGTGCTGCTAGCGGCTCCGGAGAATCTGGCGGACCGCCACCGGATCGAGCGCCGCCTGGATGAGATGGTGGAGACGATTTATCGGTACGACCTGGATGAACTGGGCGCGGGCGAGAAAAAGAAAGCGGTGGTGTACGACAAGAGCCCGCTGGAGAGCATGCTGGAGATGACGTTCCCCATCGATCCGAAGCTGAAGCCGCAGGTGAAGGAAGAGATCCAGGCGACGGTTTCGCAACTGCCGCTCGAGCAGAATGACACCGTGCTCGGCTACATCCACTTTTTCTCGACCGAGCACGGGCGGAAGACCCTGATCTCGGGGCTTCGCCGAGCCGGGAAGTACCGGCCACTGATCCAGCGCATTCTCGACGAGGAAGGCGTCCCGCAGGAATTGATCTTTCTGGCGCAGGCGGAATCCGGGTTCATGCCCCGGGCGATCTCTTACAAGTCCGCTACCGGGATGTGGCAATTCATGCAGGGATGCGGGAAAGAATACGGACTGATCCAGAACGCCAGCTTTGACGAGCGTTTGGATCCGGAGAAGGCCACGCGCGCGGCGGCTCGTCACCTGCGCGATCTGTATGCGACCTTCGGGAACTGGTACTTGGCCATGGCTGCGTATAACTGCGGGGAGGGCTGTGTGGACCGCGCAGTGCAGCGCACGGGTTATGGGGATTTCTGGGAATTGGCCAACCGGAATGCGCTGCCACGCCAAACCATCAATTACGTTCCGCTGATCCTGGCGATGACGATCATGTCTAAGAATGCCAAGGATTACGGGTTGGATAACATCGATCCGGAACGCGCCCTGGAGTATGACACGGCTGTTATGAAGTCCGCCACGAGCCTGGAGCTGATTGCGGATGTTACGAACCGCCCGGTCTCGGAGATTCGCGAATTGAACCCGGCGCTGCTGGCAACCATTGCCCCGGCCGATTACCAGTTGAATGTTCCCAAGGGAAGCTCGGCCACGCTCCTGACGGCGATTGGCATCATCCCGCTGGAACATCGAGCGGATTGGCGCATGCACCGCGTCGAGCTTGGCGAAACTCTGACTGAGATTGCGACCCGCTTCAGAGCCCAGGCCGCGGCCATCGCGGCTGTAAACAATCGAACCGTGGAAGCGCCGGAAGCCGGGGACCTCTTGGTAATACCGACTTCGCGTGAGCCGGAACGGAGCGCCAGAACTTCGCGCCGGACCTCGCACCAAGCTTACGTTGCAGCACGAAAGCTCCCGCACCGGACCGCGAACGGGCGGACCTACGCCGCGAGCGTGCCGCCGCGCATTCTTCATCACCGCGCGGCCGCACGGACTGTAAAGACCGCCGGGCTTTATACGCACAGCGCCGGCCGATAGTAGCTTGGGCCGGTGCAGTCCGGCAGCGCTGCATTATAAGCAAAAAAAATCTTGCCTTCGCACAAAAACGAGTTATTCTAGGTTGTAGTTTAGCCTTGACAGGAGGCCCCTAGAATGTTTGACAGTTACCGCCTAGCCGAAGACGACGTGGACGACTTTGACTACGACGAAGAGCATGTGGACCGCGCGTCCGAGGTCGGCGAGTACGGAAGCGAGGAAGATGAAGACGATGAGTCGGGATCGAGATCCCACTCACATCATGAAAAGGCGGAACCGGTTCGCGCACCTGTGAGCTCTTCGCAGGGGTCGCAAGCTGAGGAAAAGGAGGCCGGCGAGCCACCCAAGAAACCGATGAAAAAGGCGGCTGGGAAGCCGGCTTCGTCACGGTCTGGCGGAAGCGGCGCCAAGAAGACCGGTGCTAGCTCAGGTTCAGCGAAAAGGGCGGCATCTCCGGCCAGAAAGAAGTTAGCTGCGAGCGCTAAAAAGGGAGCACCCAGCAAGCCCGCGGTCAAGAAGAGCGCCGTGAAGTCGGCCGGGAAAGGAGCCAGCAAGGCGTCGGGCAAAAAGCCGGTTCCTGGCAAGAAGGCGGCTCCAGCCAAAAAGGCTCCGGCCAAAAAGGCTGCCGTGAAAAAAGCTGCCGTGAAGAAGGCCACCAAGAAAACCAGCGGACGACGCCGCTAAATCCAGTGCCGGCTCGCGCGGGCTATCGCCTCCGCGAGCCGCGCACCCATTTAGTCTTTTCCAATCACCGTGCGGCAGCGGTCAAATAGCTGCAGAAGCGAGTCTGCGTACTCTTCGGGTGTTCTCGCCGCCTTCCCGGTAAAGCCTGCCGCGCCCGTCCCTTTACCGTATCCAGTGGTCATCGCGATGAACTTCATCAGTTCCAGGGCAACTTCATCACGGCTTCTGCCGGGACTGGCCGGGGGTGTCTCTAGTTGTTCTTGAGTCATCAAGCTTCTAGAGTACCCCTCACCATAGATGCCTGTAAACGCCCGCCGGCTGATTAGGAAAATGCGCGGCGGGGCCCAAGCGCATTTGATGGAGTGCGACGACGGTCGTTTCTATGTAGTAAAGTTCGTCAACAACCCGCAACACCGGCGTGTTCTGGTGAATGAGTGGATCGGCGCCGAGTTCCTTCGTTACTTGCAAATTTCCGGCCCCCGGACAGCCATCGTGAACGTGACCGGCGAGTTCCTGGAATCGAATCCAGAGGTTCATTTCCAACTCGGTTCGCGTCACGCTCCCGTCAATCCCGGATGGCACTTCGGATCGGAGTATCCGGGGAATCCGGTCAAACTGGCCGTGTACGATTTTGTGCCGGACATGTTGCTGGGCAAGGTAGTGAATCTAGCCGATTTTCTGGGAGTGCTGGTGTTTGATAAATGGATCGGGAACGCCGACGCCCGCCAGTCGATATTCTTCCGGGCCCGGGTCAGCGAGTGGATTCCGGCCTACGGCGACGAGTCCGCACGACTCGGTTTCGTGGCGCAGATGATGGATCACGGATTCATACTGGGCGGTCCGCAATGGTCTTTCAGTGAGTCGCCCCTGCAGGGCCTTTATTACCGGCCGGTGGTATACGAGAAAGTAACCGGGTTCCAGGATTTTCAGCCGTGGCTGGACCGGGTGATTCACTTTCCCGAAGATATCGTGGACCAAGCCTGCAAACAGATTCCACCGGCCTGGCTGGATGGCGAGGAAGCTCTGCTGGAATCGCTGATGGTGCGGCTGATGCGGAGGCGGG
>JBBSHP010000227.1:0-7086 GCA_038232555.1 Bryobacterales bacterium | reverse complement strand
TCACTAAGGAACAGGTGACGGCTGCGCACCAGGCGAAGCTACAGGTTGTTCCCTGGACCGCGAATGCACCTGCCGATTGGGACAAACTGATCGATGCGGGTGTGGACGCGATCATATCCGACGACCCCGCTGCCCTGCTGGCGTATCTCAAAGCGAAGGGCTTGCATTAGCCCGGCAGTGCCGATAAACGCTCCAATTCGCTTCAGCGGACTGGTCCGCAAAGGACTGCAATTTCGCACCAGGTTCGAAAAGACTAAGCAGAGTTTGCCGCCGCAGTCTTTCTCGTGGTATCCCTACGACTGTTTCGCGAATCTGTTCTTTGTACAGAAGCTTCTGAACGATGCAGGGCTTTCACTGCAGCACGTGACTGGCGGGAAACCCGTGCTCGATTTAGGAGCTGCGGATGGCGCTCTCAGCTTCTTTCTGGAGTCGCTGGGAGAACACGTGCATGCCTCCGATCACGGCGGCACCAACATCAATCGCATGCAGGGCATACGCACTTTAGCCTCCGCGCTGAGCTCCCGGATTGAGATCCATGACATCGACATCGATGCACGCTTTGATCTGCCCGGCCAATACGGCGCGGCTCTTTTTCTGGGCACGCTCTACCACGTCAAGAATCCGTTCTACGTTCTGGAGTCGCTGTCCCGCCATGCGCGGTTCTGCTTCTTAAGTACGCGAGTAGCCCGTCTGAGCGCGGATAAATCGGTGCGACTCGACGGCATGCCGGTCGCTTATCTGCTCCAGCCGGACCAGTGCAATTCCGACGTCACCAATTACTGGATCTTTTCGCCCGCGGGATTGCGACTTCTGGTCCAGCGGGCCGGGTGGACCATCCTCGCTCACGCGAATTCGGGAACAAGCGAGTCCGATCCTGTCACGAGCGAGGGCGACGAGCGCATGTTCCTCCTGTTGGAGACCTGCTATGCTTCCAGTGCAAAGCATTAACCTAAAAGTGCATGGATATTCAGTTCACCACCCGCATTTTCAAAGAAGGCCGGACCTTTGTCGCTCACGCCCACGAACTGGACGTTTCCTCCTGCGGGCCTACCAAAGAGAAAGCTCAGCGCAACCTGAAAGAGGCAGTGCGCTTATTTCTGGAAGAAGCCGAGAAAACGGGAACGCTTCAGACCATCCTTGACGAGGCCGGATACAAGAAAACCCGGCAGAAGCAATCATCAGCGTGCAGCGCATGTCTCTCCCGCTCCCGCTGACCCATGCCAAAGCTTAGGCCCGTTTCTTATAAACAGCTGTGAGGGTATTTGAAGCCGACGGCTTCCGATGTGTCCGCCAGTAAGATTGGCGTTATCCGGCCAGTGGTTATCCCCAAATACATCGCCGTGCCGGTGATTCATTATCAGGAACAACCTTCGGACCGCCGGCATGTCTCGTGATCGCTACTTTGAACTGTTTACCAACGACAAATGAGCAAGTGCAGAATTCGACTGAGCCTATGGCGCTAGTGTAATTGCTCGGGCGGCTCGAGTCTTATGCCGGCGCTCGCTACAGGTGGTCAGGCAAGAACAGCGTGCACCATCCTCATCAATTCATTCTGCTCCTGAACCACCGTTGCGATCTTCAGCCAGTACAATTCAGTAGTTGCGCCCGCACCGGCCAGCAACTCCAGCACATTGTAGGGCAAGTTGATTAGGTCCTTTTCGGTGGTAACCAGCGCACTCGCACCTTGCGAACTCGCCTCCTCTGCCAGTTGAAGCAGCTCTTTCGCACTGTACCGATGGTGATCGCCGAACTCTCTCGCCCACACAGGCTCGATCCCGATTCCTTGTAAGGTTTGCCAAAAAGCCTCCGGGTTTCCCAATCCGCAAAAAGCGGCCACCGGGCCCTCTAGCCGCAATACCTGCTCCTTGGTCCTTTCGTTCACCCAATAAAGAGCTTCCACCGTCGCAGTCCAAATCGGGGCGCGTGAGTTTGTTTCACGCAACCTCGACCGGATCCCCTCGTAACGCCTGCCGGATTGAGCGCGCGTAATCACAAACGCGTCGGCCCTGCCAAGAGCCTCCAGCGGTTCCCGCAAGAATCCCAAGGGAAACGGAGCTCCTCCCGGAAATGGATCCAGTGCGTCAATCAGAACAATATCCAACTGCCTTGCCAGCTTGCGATGTTGGAACCCGTCATCCAGCAGGAACAGGTCGGGATGCAGCTTGGATTCCAGGAGCGCTCCAACCGCTCCTCGATCGGCGCCAATGCCCACGTGTGCGCAGCCGGACCGCACCAGAATCTGTGCTTCATCTCCCGTGTGGGCGGAACTTGCGCCGGATCCTGCCTCCACGATCAGCGGTTCACGCGATAGCCTCCGGTACCCTCGTGTGAGGACCGCGGCTCGCAAACCTTGGTCCTGAAGCTCTCGCGCCAGCATCTCCACGAAGGGAGTTTTGCCTGAGCCGCCCATCGTAATTCCGCCCACGCTGATCACCGGAGTCCTGAGAGTCCGTCGATTAGCCAGTTGCCTGGATGCCTTGAGGCGGCCACCAAAACTCCACACGCGCGATAGAAAGTACAGAATCGGGTGGGAAGTGCCTCGCAAAGACCAGTTCGGAACAGCGCGGTCCTGCGCACCAATCACCAGGTCGGCAAAAGCCTCCGCCGCTCCGGTCTGCTGGCGCGCAATTTGACCAGCGCGCTCGCCCAGCGTCGTCCGCAAGTGTGAGTCGCTGAGCAGCCTGGCAATGCCCTCCACCAGTTCCCCTGGGCCGCTAAGTTCCAGCCACGCCTCTGCGGCCCGAAACTCGTCCGCCACCGCCGCAAAGTTTTCCATGTGCGGCCCGACCACGATTGGCTTATGGCAAGCCGCGGGTTCCAGCACATTATGCCCACCGCGCCGTGCCAGTGTGCCGCCCATGAAAACCACATCTGCCAACGGAAAAATCGAGGCCAGCTCGCCAATCGTATCCAGCAGCAATACACACGGGAGCGAGAGCTCGGAAGGAACCCGGTTTTCCGATCGCGTGACGAACGGAACTTGCCGCTCGCGCAATTTCTGTTGCGCCACCACAAAGCGCTCCGGCCGGCGCGGCGCCAGGATCAGCAACATGCCCGGCAGAGTCGGAGCTAATGCGAGCCAGGCATTCAGCACCACATCGTCTTCGTCCACATCGTCCGAAGCAACACCAGGCATCGTACTCGCCGCAATCCAAACCAGACTCGGACGGAGTTGCTCGACCAGTCCGCTCACAAAGCTGGGTGGTCGCGCATCGGTCGCCGCCGCATCGTACTTCAAATTGCCCCCTACGCGCACCGTCTCCGGCATCGCGCCCGCATCGATGTAGCGCAACCGGTCGCGCTCCGTCTGAGCGTAGATGATATCCGGAAGCTGCAGCACGCTGCGGAATACCCACCGCATCGAACGGTAGCGCGGGGCCGTCCGGTCCGATATGCGCCCGTTCAGAACCATCAGCCCGCACTGTGCTCGCTTCACCTCCCGGAACAGGACCGGCCAAATTTCCGTCTCGAGAATCACCACCACCGCTGGCCTGATCCGGCGCAGCACCCGCCGCACGGCGAAGGTGTAATCGAGTGGAGCGTAGAAGATCCCGTCCACCAGCGAGCCGAGCTTTTGTTCAGCAACCGCCCGGCCGGCGAGCGTGGCCGTAGAAAGGAAAACCGGAGTTTCCGGGCTGCGTTTCAGTAGCTGCTCCACCAATCGCACCGACGAAATCACTTCCCCTACCGAAACGGCGTGCAACCAGATGCCGCCGGGGGCCGTCCGCTTGAACGATGCTGGAAGGGTGCCGAAACGCTCCAGGAAGCTGCGGAAGTAGTTGGAATCCCGATAGCCCCGAATCAGAAAATAGATTAGAAGGAGCGGAGCCCCCAGCATACGGGCCGCTCCGTATAGGAGAAAAATGAGACCGCTCTCGATGCCCCTCATCGCCTGTGTGGCGCTGCTGATCGCTGCCCCGCGGACTTTCGCCGACAAGAAGAGTGAATCGAAATTCGAGGTGGGACCGGCGGCCTCCTATCCATCCAAGCAGACCAGCGACAACGTGACCATAGCGGCGGTGGCCTATGACACAGACGATTTGGCGCACACTGCTTTCGGCAAGATGAATCCATACCAGTCCGGAGTGTTACCGGTTTTGGTCATTATTCAGAATGACACGCAGGTCGCCATCCGGATGGACAACGTGAAAGTAGAGTACGTGTCCCTGGACGGTAGCCGCATTGAGGCCACTCCCGCCATGGACGTCAAGTTTGTCGGCCCGGGGCCCAAGCGGCCCCAGCCCAACACCGGCAGTCCCATTCCGCCAGGTCTGATCAAACACAAAAGACCTTTAGCTGCGTGGGAAATCGAGGGCCGGGCTTTTGCCGCCAGGATGCTGCCGCCTCATGAATCCGCCAGCGGATTTTTTTATTTTCAGACTCGCCACCAGCCGGGAGCCAAGCTCTACTTAACCGGCCTGCACGAAGCCAACAGCGGCAAGGAAATTTTGTACTTCGAAATTCCCCTGGACAAAGCCCGCTAAACCTACAGCAACATCACCGGTTCATCGCGCTGTTCCCGAAGCAGCATCAACGATTGCCGCGCCAGCTCGACCGGCTCGCCCACCGGAACCAACTCCGCATTCGGTGCCGCCTCCGGCCGGTTCGTATCGATCACGATTTCCCACCCGCGGTTCTGAGGCCCGGCCGGTACAAAAAATTTGATGGGCTCGTGATGGCAATTGAGCATCAGCAGGAAGGTATCGTCGCTAACCCGCTCGCCTTTTTCGTCCACGTGATCGATAGTCTCGCCATTCAACACCACTCCTAGGCAGCGCACCCAGCCAGCGCCCCACTCCTCGTCCGTCATTTCGAGTCCGTCCGGGCGCACCCACAGAATATCTTTGGCCTCGGAGTGGCGAATGCTCCGGTCCTGGAAGAATTTGCGCCGGTGCAAATTAGGGTGTTCGCAGCGCAGCTTGATCAGTTTTCGCGTAAACTCCAGCAGCGAAAGCCTCCGTGCATCCAGTTGCCAGTCGAACCACGTCAGCTCATTGTCCTGGCAATAAGCGTTGTTGTTGCCGTGCTGATCCTGATCGATCTCATCGCCTCCCCGGATCATGGGCACCCCCTGGGAAAGGAGCAGTGTCGCCAGAAAATTTCTCTTCTGGCGCTCGCGTAGCTCATTGATCCCGGGGTTATCGGTGGGCCCCTCCACTCCAAAATTCAAGGAGTGGTTTTCGTTAGTTCCGTCGCGGTTGTCTTCTCCATTTGCGTCGTTGTGTTTCTCGTTGTAGCTGACTAGATCGTGCAAAGTAAAGCCATCGTGGGCCGTAACGAAATTAATGCTCGCGGAAGGCCGTCGCCCTTCGCGTTCATAGAGATCGCTGCTGCCGGTCAGCCGGTGGCCCAGATCGAAAAGTTGCCCGTCGTCGCTCTTCCAGTAGCGGCGCACGGTATCGCGGTACTTGCCATTCCACTCCGCCCACAGCACCGGAAACCGGCCCACTTGATAGCCGCCTTCGCCTACATCCCAGGGCTCGGCGATCAGCTTGACTTGTGAAATCACAGGGTCCTGGTGGATCACATCGAAGAAGGCGGACAAGCGATCCACATCGTGCAGCTCGCGTGCCAGCGCGGCAGCCAGGTCGAACCGGAATCCGTCCACGTGCATCTCCTGCACCCAGTAGCGCAGGCTGTCCATGATCAACATCAGCACTTGCGGATTGCGGACGTTGAGACTGTTGCCCGTCCCCGTATAATCCATGCAGTAGCGAGGATTGTCCGCAACCAGCCGGTAGTAGGTGGTATTGTCCACCCCTCGAAAGCTGAGCATGGGACCCATGTGATTGCCTTCGGACGTGTGATTGTAGACTACGTCCAGAATCACCTCAATGCCCTCCCGGTGCAGGGCCTTCACCATGTTCTTGAATTCCGAAACCTGGCCGCCGGTGTCGCCCGAGCTGGAATAGCGTGAATCCGGCGCGAAGAAGTTTGTGGTGTTGTAACCCCAGTAATTGGTCAGGCCCTTGTCGACCAGATGTTTGTCGTCCAGAAAATCGTGCACCGGCATTAATTCGATGGCCGTGATTCCAAGTTTCTTCAGATAAGTGACGCTGGCCTTGGACGCCAACCCCGCATACGTTCCGCGCAACTCCTCCGGCACGTCGGGATGTCTCTTGGTGAAACCTTTGACGTGCAGTTCGTAAATGATGGAATCGCTCAGCGGGATCTTAGGCGAGCGATCCTGCTCCCAATCGAAGAACGGGCTCACCACCACGCACTTGGGCATCCCAGGACCGCTGTCGTGGTCATCCATGTGCAGATCTTCTTCCGGGTTGCCCAGCACATACGGAAAGATGGCGCTATTCCAGTCCACCTTTCCCGCTATGGCCTTGGCGTAGGGGTCGATCAGCAGTTTGTTCGGATTAAAGCGTAATCCCTGGGCTGGGTCATAAGGGCCGAAAACCCGGTATCCGTAAAGTTGGCCAGGCTGAACGCTAGGCAGGTAAGCGTGCCAGACGTGGGCAGTACGTTCCCGCAGCTCGATTTTGTCCGATTCGCCGGATTCACGATCGTTGAACAGGCAAAGCTCCACCTTCTCGGCGCGTTCGGAAAAGAGCGCAAAATTCGTGCCGGTCCCATCCCAAGTCGCCCCCAGTGGAAATGATTTCCCCAGTAACTGTGTTCTGGCCATCAGCTACTCACCTTACACGGTTGCCCGTTACCACACCCCGTCGTAGTCGTCGATTGATCTCTTTCTGCAAACGTGTTAATTTCTCATGTGCGAAATATTTGCATTCTCACGGCCGCCCTCACAGCCGGCGCTATGAGCCTCGCCGCACAGCAAGCCCCGCCAAAACCAATCCGGGCTCATCCCCGTAACGGTCACCGACCCGCACAATCGTTTCGTTACCGGCCTCAGACAGGAAAACTTCTCAATTCTCGAGAACGGAATTCCTCGCGCAATCACTTTTTTCTCACCTTGACGCCCCGTTCTCCGTCGCTATTGTTGGTGAGTCGCCATTGTCATTGGGCGACATGCTCAAGCCCGACGACGCATTGATTCAAACCTCATCGTTGTCCGACGCACTCAGTCAACTCATCGCCTCAAAGAACGAGAGAAAAACCATTATCGTGCCGAAG
>JBBSHP010000226.1:0-7112 GCA_038232555.1 Bryobacterales bacterium | reverse complement strand
GCGCTCGCTCTTGGATCCGAAAAGTGCGATGGCCGCCCCACGCTCCTGCGCCAAACGCGCTGCGGCTTCAGCAAAGCGTTCGGGCAACCAGCGCTTGGCTTTGCCGTAAGCTGCGCCCGGGCTCACGCCGATGATGGGTGCGGCCTGAATTCGCGTGCCGCCGATGGAGGGAAGCGCGTCGGGCAGTCGGTCAATGATCCCGGCGCGGCGAAGCAGTTCCAAATAGTAGAAACGCTGGTGTGGGGGAATCTCGCCAGGTTTGGGAATCGCCAGGGAGCGGGTGAGCAGGGGTCCTCGTCCATCACGCGCGTAGCCGATCCGGTGCGGAATCCGGGCCACCCAAGCAAGCAGGGCGGCTTCGAGAGCATTCTGCAAGAGGATGGCGCAGTCAAAGCCGTGGCGGCGGAGATCGTTCGCCACTCGCCATTTCTCGATGAGCGAGGCCGCGGTGTAAGGAATCACCTCATCCGCCAGCTTTTCCCGCGTGTATAAATCCGCCACCCACGGTTTCGCAAGAATAGCAATGTAAGCCAAGGGGAACCTTTCGCGGATGGCACGCAAGGCGGGCAACGACATGACCGCATCGCCGACCCAATTGGTAGCGCGGATCAAAATTCTCGAATATTCCACTGGGCTCTATTGCTATGGTAGCGGTTCAAAGGCCGCGATATATTGAGGTTACATGCGAATAGTGCCGGTTTGCTGCTGCATTTTGCCCTTATTAGCTCCCCTTCTGATGTCAGACATTGCCCCCACTCCTCCAGTGGCCAAGCGCATCGATCATCGTGATGTTCGGCACGGAGCCACGGTGGTCGATCCGTACTACTGGCTCCGAGATAAATCGAACCCCGAAGTAATTCGATACCTCGAGCAGGAGAATGCGTACACGACGGCCATGACTAAGCAGGTTCAGCCGTTTGCTGACGCGCTTTACAAAGAGATGCTGGGCCACATCAAACAGACCGACCTCAGTGTTCCTTCACGGCGCGGCTCCTACTTGTACTATTCGCGCACGGAAAAGGGCAAGCAGTATCCCATTCAATGCCGCCGCAAGGGCAGCATGGAAGCTCCTGAAGAAGTTCTGCTCGATCTAAACGTGTTGGCCCAAGGCCATTCCTATCTCGGGCTGGGAGCGTTTGTTGTCAGCGACGATCAACACCTGCTGGCGTATTCGACTGACACCACCGGCTTCCGTCAATACAAACTCGCGATCAAGAACTTACGCACCGGCCAACTGCTTCCGGAGAGCGCCGAGCGAGTGACTTCGGTGGAGTGGGCTGCCGACAACCAAACGCTGTTCTACACCACCGAAGATGCGACTTCAAAGAGATCGAACCAGCTTTGGCGTAGAGTGCTCGGGAAACCCGCTTCCGACCTCCTCTATGAGGAGAAAGACGAGCTCTATCGAATAGGCGCCAGCCGGACACGGGATAAGAAATTCATTTTCCTGGATGTTGGAAGCACCGACACAACCGAGGTCCGGTATCTCAGTTCGGCTGATGCACAGGGCTCTTTCAAAGTCTTCCTGCCAAGAGAGAAGAAGCACAAGTATGACTTGGACCATCGTGAAGGCCTGTTCTATATCCGCAGCAATAAGGGCGCGAAAAACTACCAGATGCTGACGGCACCCGTAACGGCTCCTCAGCCGGAGAATTGGAAGGTTTTCATCGCCGGACAACCCGGCGTGCTGCTGGAGAGCGTCGATCTTTTCAAAGATCACGTGGTAGCGATTGAGAAGACCGAGGGTGTCAACCGGATGCGGATTCGCGATTTCCGCGGCGGGGATTGGCAGCCAATCCAGTTTCCTGAGCCGGTGTATGCGGCATTTCCGAGTGGCAATCTTGAATACGACACGCACGTCTTTCGCTATGTCTACCAGAGCATGGTTACGCCGTCAAGTGTGTTCGACTACGACCTGACCACTCGCAAGGCAACCCTGTTGAAGCAGCAGGAGGTGCTGGGCGGTTACGATCCCAAGCAGTATGTCACGGAAAGGCTGTGGGCCACCGCGAGGGACGGGGTCAAAGTTCCCCTCTCGATTGTTTACAAGAAGGGGTTCCAACGCGACGGCACGGGTCCGCTCTACCTATACGCTTACGGGTCGTATGGCTTTGGCATGCCGGCCACATTCTCCACTGCGCGGCTCAGTTTTCTGGATCGAGGGATGGCCTGCGTGATCGCCCATATTCGCGGCGGGAATGAAATGGGCGAGACCTGGCATGACGACGGCATGTTGCTGAAGAAGAAAAATACATTCAACGACTTTGTCGACAGTGCGGAGTTCCTGATCAAAGAAAAATGGACGTCGAAAGACCGCCTCGTTATTGAAGGAGCCAGCGCCGGGGGCCTGTTGATGGGGGCCGTGTTGAACCTCCGCCCTGACTTATTTCGGGCCGCCCACGTCGGAGTCCCTTTTGTCGATGTGATGAACACCATGCTGGATGCGAGCCTGCCCCTTACCGTCGGCGAGTATCTGGAATGGGGTAACCCGAATGAGAAAGAAGCTTACGACTACATGAAGACGTACAGTCCTTACGACAACTTGGAGAAGCGTGCGTATCCATCGATTCTCGTTACCACCAGCCTCAACGACAGCCAGGTGATGTATTGGGAACCTGCCAAGTACACGGCACGGCTCCGAACTTTGAAAACGGATTCGAACCCGCTGGTGCTGAAAATCAATATGGGAGCCGGGCACGGCGGCGCCTCCGGGCGGTACGACCGCCTTAAAGAAACAGCCTTCGAGTACGCCTGGCTAATGAGCCAGGTCGGCATCACACACTAGGCAGCAGCGGTTATGAATCCAGACCTGGATCGCGACGGATATATTGTTTTAAGAGATTTCATGAGCGGGCCTTTTCTCGAAGAGGTCCGCTGCCGGGTGGAGCAGTTGTTCGTCGAAGAAGGCGTTCACGCAGGATCCGAGTTCAAGCAGGAACCGCAGACCCGGCGCTTGGCCAATCTCATCGATAAGGGTGAAGTCTTCGGACGAGCAATTGCATCCGTTGAGATTCTACGACAGGTCGGCCAAGTACTCGGACCCGAGTTCAAGCTCAGCAGCTTGAATGTGCGCTCCGCGAATCCAGGCTCGGGCTGGGTTCAACCCCTGCATGCCGACATGGGCGCGGTACCTGACGAGCGAGGCTATTGGGTTTGCAACACCGTCTGGATGCTTGACGATTTTACAAGCGAGAACGGGGCGATCCGCATGGTTCCCGGTTCGCACCGGTGGGGCAAACTGCCGCAAGACGCGCTTGCGGATCCGACCCAGCGGCATCCTGAAGAGATTCTATTGACAGGGGCCGCCGGAACCGTTGTGGTGATGAACGCGCATATGTGGCACGGCGGAACCGCGAACCGAACCACGGCTCAGCGCCGCGCTATGCATGGATTCTATTGCCGCTGGGACAAGCCGCAGCAACAGTATCAGAAGCGCTTGCTCCGTCCTGAAGTGCAAAGCCAGTTAAGCCCGCAACTGCGGCGACTACTGGCGTTGGATGATGCAGAGAACGATCGATTGAGCTCCGCCGAAGTGACCCGTAGCGGCTTCATGAAGTAAACGTGCTGCTAGTGGGGCGGCAGTGCGAACGTGAGCAACGCCGCTCCGGACGGCATAGTAACGTATTGCCGGCCACTGACCATATAAGTAATCGGGGCCGTCACCAGGCGATTCCCAGTATTGATTTTCCACAGGTTCTTTCCAGTTTTGGCATCGAAGGCCATGAAGTAACCATCTTCATCGCCTGAGAAAATCAGTCCACCCGAGGTCGCCATCGTGCCGGCCCACGGCGCACGATAATAGCGGAAATCCCACTTGGTTTCGCCAGTGAGTGGGTCCCAGGCCTTCAGCAGACCCCACTCTTTCTCCTCGGTCTGACCTCGAAACATGCTGCCCCAATAGGCCTTCCCTTCAACATAGACCGGAGGCGCTGCGAAGTACACATCGCATTGCTCCCGCACCGGGAAGTAGAACCAGCCGGTCTCGGGATTGTAACTGGGCGCCATCCAATTGGCTGATCCGGCCAGTCCGGGACAGACGCGCGACCCCTCGGCGCTCGGGTCGCTATTCGGCATAAGGACAGGACGGCCCTTGGCGTCGATCTCTTTGGCCCAGTTCTGACGCGCAAAGCTCCGCGCACTCAGGAATTCGCCCGTCTCACGATCCAGTACGTAGAAGAACGCGTTACGATTGGCCTGCACCACCAATTTGCGATCGCGGCCTTTCCACTTTAGGTCCAGCAGCATGGGGGTTTCGCATCCATCCCAATCGTGGGTGTCATGGGGTGTGAATTGGAAGTGCCACTTCAGCTTGCCGCTGTCTGCGTCCAGCGCAACCAGCCCGGCGGTGTAAAGGTTGTCCCCTTTACGCACTTCACCGTAAAGATCCGGTCCGGGATTGCCCACGCCCCAATAAACAAGATTCAGCTTAGGATCGTACGTGCCCGACATCCAAGTGGCGCCGCCGCCACGCTTCCAGGAGTCTGCCAACCAAGTCTCCCCGCCCGGCTCGTCTTTCGAAGGGATAGTCCAAAAGCGCCAGACGCGTTTACCGGTTGACGTATCGTAAGCGTCAATGAAGCCTCGGATTCCGTACTCTCCACCCGACACACCCACGATCACCTTATCCCGCACTGCGATCGGAGCAAGCGTTGCTCCGTAGGATTGAGATGCCGGTGCGATCTCCACGTCCCAGATCTGGCGTCCTGTGCTGGCCTCAAGTGCAACCAGATGCGCGTCGGGGGTCTCCATAAACAGACGATCGCCCAGGATGGCCAAGCCCCGATTCACGGTGCCGCAGCATAGTTTGACCTTGGCGGGCATCGGGTACTTGTATTGCCAGAGTTGACGACCGCTTCGGGCATCTACTGCGAAGGCCATGCCGTTTGCAGCCGTGAAGTACATGATCCCGTCCACAACCAGCGGCACGGTTTCAAAGGAGCCGGGCTGTCCGGTCTGAAACATCCATTCCAGACGAAGATCTTTCACGTTGGCAGTATCAATCTGCTTCAGAGTTCGGTAGCGCACCGCGCCATAGTCCCCCCAATAGGTGAGCCAATTCTGGGGCTCTTTCGCCGAATTGACGATCCGGTCGAAGCTGACCGGCTGGGCGAACAGGTTATTCGCACTCAATAGGCAAATCCAAAGCAACGTCCGAGTCATTTGATTCCCTCCGCTTTCTTGGTGGCGGCGCTGGAATCAGCGTTGCCGCGCAGCGTCGTCAGGTAAGCGACCAGGTTTTGCAGCTCGGATTCAGAAAGCGAAGTGTAGGCCGGCATCAACGATTTTTGTTCGTAGATAACGGTCTGCAATTCGTCCTTCGAAAACATCCGGAGCTTCTGAGCGATGTCGCGCAACTGTACCGAGAACGTATCCTCATTGACGCGAATACCCTGAACCTTTTGACCTTGCCTGGTGATCACTGTGACACCTTCGAATGCCTCCGGTACATCGGAGGATGGATGCAGCACGGATTCTCGAAGGTACTCTATCGGACGCGCCGCGCCGATGCGGTTCAAGTCCGGGCCGAAGATACTTCCCTGGCCCGCGATGCGATGACAGCCTGCGCAGCCATTGCTGTCGTAAACGTGCTTGCCGAGCGTAGCGTTGCCCGCAACGTGTTCCCGGCGCACTGAACCCTTTTGCAGGCTGCGCAAATATTCGACCAAGTGTCCCAACTCGTCCGGAGTAAATTCGGAAAACGCTGGCATAGTAGTGCCGGGAACGCCAATCTGAATCACGCGCTTGATGGAGTCGTCGGCCTCTCCGTGAGTCAAAGGCGCGGAAACCAGGTTGGGCCCCCGGCCGCCCGTGGCAGTCATCCCGTGGCAAAATGCGCAGTTGCTGCGAAAGAGCGCCTTGCCTTGCTGCAAGCCCCCATCGCTTTGCGCGAATAGAGCGACGGTTCCGACAAAGAACAAAAGCGATTTCATCGCAGGTGGGACAGGCGCTCACGCTTCTCGAGCGCGAAGGACCCGCTAAGCTGCTGCACTTCCGCCGGAGTCAGGTTCCTATAGGCGCCTGCCTCCAAAGATCCAATCCTTATCGGACTAATGGCCGTTCTCACTAACTCCAGTACACTGCTCCCGATCGCCTCGACCATCCGTCGCACCTGCCTGTTCCGTCCCTCGCCGATGCGAAGCTCGATGTATGATGAGCCTTCTGCATCTCGCGCGCGCGTCACAATGGCAGGTCGAGTCGGTCCGTCGGTCAAAGTAACCCCTTGTCTCAACCGATCCAGTTGCATGTCGGTCAGCACCGCCGCGGCGCGCACCAAATACGTCTTGACCACATGATGCTCCGGGTTGGTCACTTTCTCTGCAAACTGTGTGTCATTGCTTAGCAGCAACAAACCACTGGTGTCCTGATCCAGCCTTCCCACCGTTCCCACGAACTGGCCCGCATCAGCGACCAGATCGTAAACAGTCGGCCGCCCTTCCGGGTCCTTGTACGTCGTTATATAGCCGGCGGGCTTATGCAACAGGAGGTAGAGCTTGCTCTGCTGGCGCACTGCCTTGCCATCGAGCGTTATGCGATCGCGCTCCAAATCCACCCAAAGATCCGGTGTCTGAATGGATTTTCCGTTCACTTGCACGCGTCCGGTCCCGATCCATTTGCGCGCTTCCGTGCGCGAGCCAAGCCCAGCCTTGGATAAGACGCGATCCAAAGTTTTTAGCGGTCTCAGGCTCGCCGCACCTTTCATAGTTAGCTTTCAGGCTACTTGCGGCTGGAATACTTGTTCAACGAAGTAACTAGAGGAGTCGCAGCAGGCGGCACTTCCGTATTGCCTTGGATGATGTCGGCATTCGTCTTGCCTTTACCGTAGAGTTCTTCGTTCGCATCGTTGTCTGGTCGAAGGGTAGCGCCCTGCAGAGCGATTCCAGCAAACGCGCCGCGCGAACGCGAGTACGTCAGGATCTCAGCTTGGAATTTGGCGTCTGTAGCGGCCGACGATTCGCGCCCAACCGGTCCCGCGGCTACAGAAGCATCACCGCCCAGCGTGAATTTGCTGGACATCAGCTTAGACCCACCGCTCTTGTTCATCACCAGCATGATGACGTCGGTTTCGGCTCCGCCAATCTGGAATCCGAAGCTGCCGCCCTCAACCTTGATCG
>JBBSHP010000225.1:0-7140 GCA_038232555.1 Bryobacterales bacterium | reverse complement strand
GCGCGATCTTCGACGCGGCGGTTCAAGTGGCCCGGAAGGGCATCAAGGTGATCCCTGAAGTGATGATTCCGCTGGTTGGCTTCGAGCGGGAACTGGAACTGCAGAAGGAGATCGTGGTCCGAGTCGCGGATGAGGTGCTTGCGAAAGCGGGCATGCAGGATCTCGAATACATGGTCGGAACCATGATTGAAATCCCGCGCGCGGCCGTAACGGCGGATCAGATCGCGAAGCAGGCGCAGTTCTTCAGCTTCGGAACCAACGACCTGACCCAAACAACGCTTGGGATGTCGCGGGACGACTACACGAAGTTCTCTAAGAAGTATGAAGAGTTGAAGATCTTCAAGGCGGACCCGTTCGCTTCTATCGATCAAGAGGGCGTTGGCAAAGTCATCCAGATGGCGGTGGAATTAGGCCGCAAGGTGCGCCCGGACCTCGAAATCGGTATCTGCGGCGAGCATGGCGGCGATCCGTCTTCCGTTGAATTCTGCTACCGGGTAGGCATGAACTACGTGTCCTGTTCTCCTTACCGGGTTCCGATTGCCCGCTTGGCAGCGGCGCAGGCGGCGATCAGCGGCAACGACAAGTCGGAAGCAATGCGAACCGCATAGCCGAGTACAATCGGGACAGGAGCGCTAGTGGCATCGCAAACTGTCCCGTACATCACGCCCGAAGAGTATCTCACGATCGAACGCGCGGCTGAGTACAAGAGCGAGTATTACGACGGTCAAATCTACGCCATGTCGGGTGGTACCCGCTGGCACTCGGTAATTGGCGTTAACCTCCTGAGAGAACTCAGCACAGCTCTACTGGGCCGGTGCGAGGTTCACGGATCGGACATGCGGTTACGGGTCTCTGCGACTAACGCCTACACTTATCCCGACGTTACCGTGGTTTGCGGCAAGCCGGAATTTACGGGCAAGGGCGAGGACATCTTGCTTAACCCGACCGTAATCATAGAGGTGCTCTCAGAATCAACTGAACGGTACGACCGCGGTGGGAAGTTTCTCCAGTATCAGACCATTCCGTCCCTGCGAGACTACGTACTGGTTTCTCAAGACGAGCAGCGCGTCGATCACTGCACCCGGTTGAACGAGAAGGACTGGCGCATCGAAAGCATCGACCACACACTCGGCCTCGTGAATCTATCAAGCCTCAGCGTGGAAATGACATTCGACCAGATCTATGCCGGCGTCACTTTTGGCTAGGGGCGACTTCGCCCTTACGCCGCAGGGTGGGGGCCTTGCGTTTGGGTTTGTCTTCCTCCAGCTTCGCCGCTGCTTTCTTTTCTTCTAACTCCTTTGGGGATCGGATGGCTTCGCGCTCTGTTTTTTCCTTTTTCTCCTGCTCGAGTACGGCCCCGGCCCGGGCCGTCAGGTCCTGGGTAGATAGCTCCGCGCTGTCGTCGGTTGTCTCAATCGCGTTCTTGAGTGCGAACTGGTATCTGTTGCGATCTTTCAACTGCATCGCCTCAATCTTCTTGAGGCTCTCCGCCATCTCTTTCTCGGCGGCCGCGACCGCAGCCATGCCCTCACCGAGCGGGCGCTTGTGCTTCAAAGCATCGTCCGCCACAGTATCGATTGCCTCGATGATCCTGGTATAGTCTTCGAGAGTATCGTGGATCAGCGCGGACCGGCCCGCCTTCTCCTTGGCAACCAACTGCTGCAGCAAATCAAGCCGCTGGCGCGCAAAGAGGATATAAAGCTTCAGTCGTTCGTTGGGCTCCTGAGCCTCGCGGACCTGGTCCGTCTCATCGGCAGTCAGGAAGTCTCGCTCCTGCGCGAGGCCCAGGGTACAGAGAGCACCCAAAAAAATCAAACCAGCAAACAGTAGTTTCACCACCCTTACCTCTTACTCATTATTGAGACCAGGACCTGTTCATGCACCTCCTGCAGCCTTTGCAGAACAGCTTCGATCTGTTTGCGATCATCCAATCCCACCTCATCCCTCAGGCCGGAGAGGCGGCGCAAAAGCGCCCGAATTTTCAGCTCCGCGCGCTTATAATACTTATTATTCCGAGCCTTCTTGTTAGCCTGTTCCAGGGACACCAGCGATAAATTTGCGGAGTCGCGCAGCTCATCGAGAGCAGCCTCCATCTTGCTCAGATCCCCACTCCGGTAGGCCTGACGGGCGACATCGACCTGGGAGTCGGCATTAGCCAGCGCCAGTTCGGAGCGCTTCTCCAGATCCGGCTGGGCTTTCGCGCTGGAGATGTCGAAGGCCAGCATGAGAATTGCGAGGGCGAAGCTCACCGTTTGCTCAACTCCTTCTGCAGTATCCTGGCTCTCTGTCGTGCCTTGAATTCTTCGTCCGGGCTGACTCCCTGGCTCATCTCAAGGAACCGCCGGTAGCTTTCGAGGGCTGGTTGAAGCTGCCTGGTCTTGTCCAACACGATGGCCCGGAGATACACATGGCCGGGCTTCTCTGCATGCAGAGCGGCCAACTTATCGAGCGCTCCGATCGCACTTGGATAATTTTCGGCCATAACGAGAACGCCGGCCAGTTCGCTCCAAGACTCGGCGGAATCCGGCTTCAGCTTCGCAGCACGAAAGAACTCTTGGGCCGCTTCCGGGAACTTGCGTTGGTCCCGCAACATCCGGCCGTACACCATGCGCAGCTCGTAGTCGTTGGGCTGGTCATGCAGCAACTGGGTGATGAGCGGAAAGGCTTTGTCAGCCTGCTTGTTCTTCAGGTAAGCGGTGGCAAGAGCCGCGCGATTGGCCGCTGTGGGCGAGCTGTTCATTGCCTCTTCCAGATGGCTGACGGCTTCGGAGCCCTTGCCCGTTTGCAACAACAGGGCCCCCAGGCGCTCCTGCGCTGCGGGGTTCTCGGGGAACTGTTTATAGATATCGATAGCCGGCTCGGGCTGTTTCGCATCTTCGTAGAGCCCGGCTAACTCGAGCAGGGCGTCGCGGTAAGCCGGGTCGATACCGGCGGCCTTTTGAAAATGCGTGGCCGCCTCCGCCAACTGATTCTGCTTGGCGAGAGCACGGCCCAGACCGGCCTCTGCCCCAGCCGATTTGGGATCGATCTCGAGTGCAGCGTGGTAGGCCTGCCCGGCCTTTTCGGGCTGCCCGGTCTGAGCCAGCGCTTCCGCGAGATAGTAACTGGGCCGGTATTCCTTGGGCTTCTGAGCCGCCGCGGCGGCGAGGTACGGGACTGCTTCGGCGGGCCGCTTGTTGCGCAGAAGCAGGATGGCCAGATTGAGTTCGGCCTGGTATAAGTCGGGCTTGACGGCCAGGGCTTTCCGATACTCGGCAATCCCCTCGGTATCCTGGCCGAGAAAGCTATAGGCCAGCGCCAGGTTGAAGTGCAGTGCAAAATCCTTCGGCTCAGCGGCGATGGCGTTGGTGAAGTTCTCGACCGCAGCCTGATAACGCTTTTCGTCCAGCGCTTTCAGTCCTTGCTCGTAGAAGTTGCTTTGGAACGCCGCCAGGAAGAACAGCGTCGCAAGGATGCCCATAACTATATTCTCTTACTCTGAGACCAGACGTGCGATCCCGAACGCTGCGGCGGCTGCCAGTCCACCAATGACGGTGGTACGAAGGGCCGCGGGCAGAGCAGGCATACCTGTGTAGCGGCCTTTGATGTATCCGAAAACCGCCAAAGCGGCTAGCGTCAGAAGCACCGACGCTAGTAAGGCTTTCTGCGCATCGGGCCATAGCATATAAGGCGCTAGCGGGATCAGCCCTCCGACGATGTACGCACCGGCTATAGTGATGGCGCTACGCAGGGCCCGACGCGGGTCGGGCGCTTCCAGGCCCAGTTCAAATCGCATCATGAAGTCGATCCACTGTTTGGGACGTTGCATCAGCGACTCGACAATCGGAGTGGCTTCGGCTTTGGTCAGGCCATACTCTTCAAACACGACCAGGACTTCACGCGCCTCCTCCTCGGGGATCTCTTCGACTTCCCGCTCTTCACGACGCCGCTCACTGTCGTAATGGTCCGCATCGCTCTTCGCGGCCAGATATCCGCCCAGACCCATAGCGATGGAGCCAGCGGCTATTTCCGCCAAGCCGGCAACCACGATGATCCGAGTTCCCGCCACGGCTCCGGACAGCCCGGCGGCTAACGCAAACGGAACAGTGAGCCCGTCAGCCATGCCGATGACGACGTCACGGATGAATTCCGAAGCCGTGAAGTGTTTTTCAATGTGCGGCTGTTTCGGCATGGCTGCGCAAGTATGTTCCAGTGTACGAGCTTTGCACGTCTGCAATCTGTTCCGGAGTGCCGGCAGCGACGATGCGACCACCGGCCTCGCCGCCGCCGGGCCCCAGGTCTATCACCCAGTCCGCACTTCGGATTACGTCCAGGTTGTGCTCGATAATCAGGATGCTCGCGCCGTTGTGAATCAGGCGTTGAAATGCATCCAGCAGCTTCGCGATGTCGTCGAAGTGCAAACCCGTGGTGGGCTCATCGAAGATATAGAGTGTCCCTTCGCAGGTGGCCTGCCCCAGATGGGCCGCGAGTTTGACGCGCTGAGCTTCCCCACCGCTTAAGGTGGTGGCGGACTGGCCTAGACGCAAATACCCGAGCCCGACATCCGACAGCACTTTGAGCTTAGTCAGCAGTTTCGGCACCGAGCCGAAGAAACCCAGTGCCTCTTTAACGGTGAGCTGAAGAACCTCGTGAATGTTCTTACCCCGATAGAGAATGTCGAGGATGCTGCTCTTAAAACGAGTTCCTTTGCACTCCTCACAGATCAGTTCCACGTCCGCCAGAAACTGCATCTCAACCGTGACCGTGCCATCGCCCTGGCAGGTTTCACAGCGGCCGCCTGGGATGTTAAACGAGAAATGTCCTGCGCTGTAACCGCGCTTCTTAGCTTCCAAGGTGCATGAGAAGAGATCGCGGATGATGTCGAAGGCTTTGATGTAAGTGACTGGATTGGAGCGCGGTGTGCGTCCAATGGGCGACTGGTCTACCAGGATCACTTCCTTGAGCAGATCGGCTTTCTCCACACGCGTGCAGGTCAGCTTCTCAGGCGCCCCTGCGAACTCGCTGGGCTGGTCAGGCGCATCTTTTCGAAGCCGCCGATCGAGTGACTTGAAGATTACGTCATGGACCAGCGTCGACTTGCCCGATCCGGAGACGCCAGTCACTGCTACCATCATGTTTAGTGGAATGGCGACATCGATTCCCTTGAGGTTGTGCGCGCGTGCGCCCGAGAATGAGACCACGCGCCTGGCTTTGACGGGACGCCTGGCGGCAACCTGCGCGGTCTTCAATTCGCCCTTGAGATAGCGTCCAGTGAGAGACGAGCCCTCGCGCAGCAGGTTGGGGAACGACCCCTCGTAGGTGATCCGGCCGCCGAGTTCACCTGCGCCAGGTCCCATGTCAATGATGTGGTCCGCCGCACGCATGACGTCAGGGTCGTGTTCCACCACGATGATGGTGTTGCCAAGTTCGCGCAGCTCCTGAAGGATGCGGATCAGCCGTCCCGTATCGCGGCTGTGCAGCCCGATGGAAGGTTCGTCCAGAACATAGCAGGCACCCACCAGCCGGGATCCCAGGCAAGTGGCCAATTGGATTCGTTGCGCCTCGCCACCGGAGAGCGTTGCGGAGAGGCGATCCAGGGTGAGGTATTCCAGACCCACATCGTTGAGAAACTTGAGGCGCTGTCGGATCTCGACAAGAATCTTATCCGCGATGGCCCGCTCTTCAGGCACAAGATCGAGGGTCTCGAAAAAATCGAAGGCCTGCCGGATGTTGAACTTGACCAAGTCTGCCAGGGTGCAGTCTCCGATTCGCACATTGAGTGCCGCTGGACGTAGCCGCGATCCCTGGCAGTCGGGGCACTGGGCATAACCACGGTAACGACTCAGAAAAACGCGCACGTGAACTTTGTACTTCTTCTTTTCCACTTCCGCAAAGAAGCGTCGAACATGTTCGACGACCAAGCGCTTTTCTTCCGGGCGCAGATCACAGAAGGAGACATTGAGCCGGACTTTACCGCGCGCGGCCTTGCGAAACTCGTCTTCGAAATACCAGGAGTGCTGCGGCTTGGTCCAAGGATCGACGGCGCCTTGTTCGAGCGAAAGACCGCCGTTTGGGATCACAAGATCCATGTCGATATCGATGGTGTTCCCGAATCCCTGGCAGCGCGGGCAGGCTCCGATGGGGTTGTTGAAGCTGAAGAGGCTGGGCTCGGGCGTGATGAGTTCGGTGCCGTCGCGCTTGCACGCGAACTTCTCACTGAAGCGCAGGGATTGCTCGCCGGTAGCCATCTCGAAGACCACCTCGCCCGCTTCGCGATAGCAGATCTCGACCGCATCCACCAGCCGCTGATGCAGGTCAGGCGAAATAGCAAGGCGATCGACCAAGCCGAAGAGAGGCTGAGCGAAATCGATGTCGAGAAGAGACTCCGGGGTGGAGAACTCAAACATGCGGCCATTCTGAAGGAGCCGGTTGAAGCCTTTGCGGCGCAAGTCAAACAGATGATCGCGCAGGGCGTCGGTCTGGCCAGGCATGTGCCCTGGCTTGCCAACGGAGTTGACGATCGGGAACAGTGCATACCAGCGGGAACCTTGAGGTTGCGCGAGCATCTGTTGCGCTACCTGATCCACCGTGTCGCGCTCCACACGCTGGCCGCACACGGGGCAATAGCTTCGTCCCACGCGCGCAAACAGGAGCCGCAGAAAATCGTACAGCTCCGTTGAGGTGGCCACTGTTGAACGCGGATTGCGCGTGGTGTTCTTCTGGCGAATGGCGATGGGCGGCGCGATCCCGAGGATCTCGTCGACATCCGGCTTCTCCATGCGCTCCAGGAACTGACGAGCGTACGCGGACAACGATTCGACATAGCGGCGCTGCCCTTCGGCGTAAATCGTGTCGAACACCAGCGACGATTTTCCCGATCCCGAAACACCAGTCACGACTGTGAGCTGGTTATGCGGAATGGCGAGCGAGATGTTCTTCAGGTTGTGGACGCGCGCTCCACGGATGAGCAGTGAATCTTCCAAAGGTGACCTGCGGTGGTGGGCCGTGGCCCGGATACCTGAATTATCCCAGACACCGGAGATGCGCAGCGACCCGCTCGTAAATAGCTGATTAAAGCGTCTGGAGAGTAGCCCCGGGCATTTCAGCCCGAGGCCCTCGCAGAACCGGACTTGAACCTCTCGATTCATCCGGCTCCCACCT
>JBBSHP010000224.1:0-7146 GCA_038232555.1 Bryobacterales bacterium | reverse complement strand
TTTAATGAACAAGAAGGATTCAGCAGGGCAGGAGATCGCAGTTCCCGCCGAGGTGATTGAGCGGAAAATCTACCTCATCCGCGGACACAAAGTGATGCTCGACCGCGACTTGGCCGATATCTACGGCGTCGAGACCCGCGCTCTCGTCCAGGCGGTAAAGCGCAACATCGACCGCTTTCCGGACGACTTCATGTTCCAACTGAACAACCATGAAGCGTCGGCTCTAAGGTCACAATTTGTGATCTTAGAGAAGGGTCGCGGCCGTTATCCCAAATACGCTGTCCCTACGCGTTCACAGAGCTTGGCGTTGCAATGCTCTCCTCAGTTTTGAGGAGCACGCGCGCGGTTCGAATGAATATCCTGATCATGCGGGCGTTCGTGAGGCTTCGCGAAATGCTCGCGACTCACCACGATCTGGCCCACGCGATCGAGGAGATCCGCCGTCGGCAGGATGAACAGGGCGAGCAGATCACGGGCAATCATCGAGACCATCAATCAGCTCCTGCTGCCTGAGCCAATCTCTCCAAAGCGCCGGATCGGCTTCAACCCCGGCGATGAGCCGGAGTCGGAATGGGGAGCGCGTTCGTGCCTTAGATGTCTAATCCGCGAAGGGGATCGTCGTAACCGCGGACGACATCGACATTCTGGCATTCGTTCACTATTACCGGCTTCTCAATATTGACCAGGTCGCCGCCTTAACCGGGGGCACCTACACCCGCATTCATCGACGCTTGAAAGGTCTCTTTGACGCCGGTTATCTGAAACGCCGCGCCCGCCTGCAAAAGAAAGACGTGTATCACATTGGCCGGCCAGCACTCGCTCTCTTTCTCTCGCGCGGCCGCATTAGCGATGATGACGCGGAGCGGCGGCGGCGCAAGCACGAGCTTAGTGGCACTGTGGCGTCAAAATCCATAGAGCCGGGCCGGATTGTCCACCAGGATTTTCTTACGAATGGCGGGCTCAGGCGCCCAAACTGCGAGTTGGTTGAGTAGCCGCCCATCGTCAACCTGCCGCAGCGGCGTCACTTCCGCCGGAGGGCGGCGGGAACCCACCTGTGAATTGGGATGCGGCCAGTCAGTGCCCCAGACGACCCGATCCGCATTCGCCGATATCAACGCTTGGGCAAGTGGCGTGACGTCCGGATAATCGGGAGCCTGGGCCGAGGCGATGTACGCCCCTGAGATTTTCACGTAAGCTTTGCCGCTTCGCACCAATTCCACCAAGTCGCCAAAGCCGGGCTGGGTGGTCCCCAGGGAGGCCTGGGCTCCGCCAAAATGATCGAACACCACCGGCACCGGACAGTTCTGAACCAGGTTCTTAAGGCTGGAGATCACCGCCAGGTTGGTGTACATCTGAATGTGCCAGTTCCGGGCTTTGACACGCTCGACCGCCGTCTGGAAACGCCGCCCAACGACGGCAGGGTCGTCGGTTCCCGCGGTTGCGGAATTGAGGCGGATGCCGCAGACTCCGGCTTTGGCCAGAGCGCTGAGATCCGCCTCGGAAGTCCCGTCGCCAATTACTGCAATGCCCCGCGCCGTTGGCCCACGGGCTTTCATCCCATACAGAGTGGCGGAGTTGTCGGTCCCGTAAATGCTTGGGGTAACGATCACGACCCGCTCCAGGTGGAGTGCCCGATGGAGTCTCGACATCTCCTCTGGAACCGCGATCTCCGGCGTGTACTTGCGGTCTGGTGAGAGCGGAAAGCGGGCCGGGTCGCCGAAGATGTGGGTATGGCAGTCACACGCATGCGGGGGAACCGCGAAATTTACTGGCGTTGCGGGCTGGGACGCTTTGGCGAACATTGCCCGGGCAGGTAGCAAGGTCCCTGTAGCTATGGCGCTGAGGAAGAGGTGACGTCGTGTTGGCATTTCGATTCGCGCGACCTACAAACCGAATACAAATAGCGAGTGGCCCGCCGGGATCGCCACGTGCTGTTTGCCATTGATTAGAAAGCCTACCGGATTGGCCACGATGGACCCTCCCGTCTGAATCTGCCAAAGGGGCTTTCCGGTCTGCGCATTCAGTGCGAAGAAATTGCCCTCCTGGGAACCGCCGAAGACCAAGCCGCCGGCCGTAGCCATCACCCCGGCCCAGGGAGGCGACTGCAGACGGAACTCCCACTTCATTTTTCCAGTGGCGGCATCCAGTGCGCGCACGGCGCCGTAATTCTGGTCCGGTGGCAACGTGCGCTCGCCTCCTCCCGCAAAGAAGGTTCCCGGTTGATATTCGGCTTCGGACTTGAAGTAATACGCTCCCATTTCCCGCACGGCCACATAAAACATTTTCAGGCCGGGATGATAGGAGGGACTAAACCAGTTTGTCGCGCCCTGAAGACCGGGCCATACCAGGTTGCCGGCTTCGCTCGGCTCTTTGCCTTCGATCGTCATGGGGCGTCCAGCGTCATCCAACCCCTTCGCCCAGGTCTGCTTGGCATAGGGAGCGCTAGCCAGGAACTCTCCCGAGGCGCGGTCGACCACATAATAGAACGCATTTCGATTGGCCATCACTACAACTTTTCGTGGCCGCCCTCGGATGGATGTATCGAGCAGAACCGGGATCTCCGTCGCGTCCCAATCGTGAGTGTCATGCGGGGTGAACTGGAAATGCCAGCGTAGCTTGCCGGTTGCGCCATCCAGCGCAACGAGCGAACACGTGTAAAGGTTATCGCCTGACCGGCTATCGCCATTCCAATCCGGGCCGGGATTCCCGACGCCCCAGTAGACCAGGTCCAAAGCAGAGTCATAGGAGCCTGTCACCCAAGTCGAACCCCCTCCCGTTTTCCAGGAATCGCCAACCCAGGAGTTGTTGCCAGGTTCACCCGCCGCGGGAACTGTCCAGAATCGCCAAAGGCGTTTGCCGGTCTTAGCGTCGTAAGCATCCACAAAACCTCGAATGCCGGCTTCGCCTCCGCTAATGCCGGTTAGGATGCGGTCTTTCAAGGCGAGAGGAGCGGAAGTGATGCAATGTCCGGTCTTGTAGTCGGCCACCACGGCATCCCATCGAACCGCCCCGGACCTCGCATCCAGGGCGATGAGGTGGGCATCTAACGTGCCGACATAGACCATGTCATCCAGCACCGCGACTCCTCGATTGACGCGGCCGAATCCGATGGTCTGGAGATCCTTGGGCATGCTGCGTTCCCACTCCCAAAGACGTCGCCCGGTCACGAGGTCCAGCGCCACCACCTTGGCGGGTGGCGCGGTGATATACATCACTCCCTGAGCGACCACGGGCGAAGTCTCGAAGCGTGCCGGCCCGTGTAGTTGATAGATCCATTTGATTCGGAGCTGGTCCACGTTCGCTGGCGTGATCTGCGACAACGGCGAGAAACGATGGGCTTCATAGTTGCCCGAATAGGTGAGCCAATCGCCCGGAGCTTTGGATGTATCTGCGAGGGATTCATAGCGAACCTGAGCGGGCGCAAAGCACGGAACTAACATCGCAATAATCAGCCATCGCTGCTTCATTGCACGCCTCGCAAGGTGGTCAGGTAGGCCACCAGATCGTCCAGCTCGACGCCTCCCAGGGAGTTCGCATAGCTCGGCATCGGAGTTTTTCCGGGCTGTCTTTCGAGGGTGGCCAGCTTAGACTTTTCGAAAGAGTGGAACCGTCCGTTTGTGTCTTGCACCTGAATGCTAAAACTGTCTTCGTTGACTCGAACTCCGGTCACCTCCGGTTCTCCCTGGGCCCGCACGCGGACCATCAGGAAGCCCTGGGGCACCGACGTGTCCGGATGCAAGATGGTGCTGCGCAGCAGTGCGGATGTCCTGCGCAGGCCCACGCCGCTCAGTTCAGGACCGAAAGCAGTGCCTTGGCCGTTGACGATGTGGCAGGATCCGCACCCCGCTTTCTGATAGATCCTCCGCCCGTGTTCGGGATCACCGGGAACGGGACTTTGCTGCACCGCTCCCAGCGTGCGCACGTAAGCGGCGACTAGCTTCGGCCCGTTCGGCAGCAGATGCCATGACGGAGGCATGCCTTGGTCCTCCAGTCCCTCCGTGATCAGCTCGATGAGAGCCGCATTGTCAGGAGCGCGGTGGAGCGTGGCTCCCGCCAGCGATGGTCCCGTGCCGCCGGTTCCGTCGAATCCATGGCACACTGCACAGTTGTTCTGAAAAAGCCGCTTGCCGCGATCAAGGTCGGCGGGCGATATGTTCGCGAGCGGATCGTCCGCCCATACCGCGCTTACGAAAACCAACCACAACAGAAATGTGCGCATACGTGACGTTGTACTACACGCTATCGATAAGAGCAAGGGCCCTGAGGACCCTCCCGGGGCACGGATGCGCTTTTATTGTCGGGCTAAACTTCCCGAGCCGCCAAGCCCGCATGCTGGGCCGCCAACCCAAGATGCCGGTCATTCGTCCAAATCTCCGTAAATCCCTCCCGATGGGCGGTGACCAGATGGACAGCGTCCCCGGCCCGCAGGAAGACCGATGCGTTCAAGCCTGCAATAAACGACGATACGTTACCGAGAAGCCGCTCGGTCACCGGCAACAATGACCACACGCCATTCTCCACGTCCTCGCGGAATTGTCGTCCAATGGCGCTGGCTTCGTCTTGGTCGATGTTGCTTTCCCGGATCTTGCGGTGAATCACGCACGCCATCTCCACAATGCACCACGCGGAAGAGTACAAGGCACTTGCGCTCCAGGCCAGTTCTCTTACCCTTTCAACGCCCGGCTCCCGGAAATAACACTTGGCGACGTAGGCCGTGTCGAAATACAATCTCAAGAACGATCCTCTTCGAGAATCCGGCCGCTGTCCATACCCGGTTTGAGCGTGGCGATGAAAGCCTCCCGGTTCGGTAATTTGCGGGAGGGTGGTGGAGTTTGAATGGGCCTCAACTCCGCTACCGCGACACCATGCTTGTCGATGACGAAAGACTCGCCCTCGGCGACCGCTTTAATGAGTGCGCTGGTCTTTAAATGTAGGTCCCGCACACTGGCACGCTTCATGTGACACATTGTGACACATCGGCCGCCAAGTTGTCTCCCGATCCCCTATCTCCCGCAGCGGAAAGCGCTGCAAAAATCTTTGCGCTACCCGTCGATTCTGCTACAATTCTTTTGCTATTAGAAATCTCGACCTTCGGCATAGGATTCGAACTAGGCGGGTAATGAATACTGTCATATTCATCTTAATTTTGGTCGTCTCGCACGACCTCTTCGCTAGCGGCCTTGGGGCAAGCCTCTGCCAAAACTGTGAAGCGATACTCCCATTACCACTTAAGACGAAGACAATCCAACCACTTTTTCAACTCGCTACAGTTTTTGGAACTGACACCCGGGTGGCTGTTTACGAGTACCGGAAATAAAACTACCAAATGGCCCATTGCTAGAGCAGAGCGTCCGGACAAGGGCTCTGGAACCGGCGGCTTTATCTCACCATGTTTGTATTTAACTGTTTATCACGGATTAGAAAATGGGGCCGCTGCGCCACTGGATTCTTTAGTGATCAGTAACGAGACCGGCCCAGATGGTACTTTCCTTTATTCCGAAAATCCAGTTGCTCTTAAAGTGGTTAGATCCGCTGAGCCAAAAATCGATCGGCAAACGAATGCTTTGGAAACTGAGAAAGACATGGTCGTTCTCCGGGATCCTTTGTGTCGAGGTGGATCTAGCGGGTACCACGAATTCGACACACTCCCTGTTTCGGGCGAATCAAAGGAAAATAATTTTGTAATGCTTAGCTCTGCGCTCGATCGCACCAACCCGGCAACCAACGGACACAAATTAGTAAAGGGCACTGGATGCAATATAAAGTTTAGAAATGGTCCTCTGCTTTATCATGATTGCGAAGCAACTCCCGGATCTTCGGGGGCCCTCCTAACATACATCGACAGCATAAAACATCCAAAATTAAGTTCTACCGGCGCGCCGATTTGGTTGGCAGCTGGAATGAATGTTGAATATCCGGAGATTTCCAACAATGGAACCTGCGATATCGAAAATTGTAATGTGGCAATAGATGGTGGCGCAATTCTGGATTTTGCTGAGGACCTTATTCTCGCCGACATCAAAAGCTACGACGAAAGAGTTAAGAGCGACCCTGGCCTGTCCCGCAGCGCTGGCGCGCCAAAAGCGCTTTTCTAAAATTGAATCCGATGTCGAAAAGGCCCAACTCATAACGACGATGGTTTTCCCGCTGGGCCCGTCAATACGCGATTCTCTCAACCTCATAGGGCTACGACGGCGTTTTCCTGAAAGTCGGCTCGGCGAAGCTCAGAACTCCGCGCGGACCTATTGTTTTACCGTAGGATTCTCGGGGGTTCCAGAAACCTCGCCCTTCGGGTGGTATTTAGAATAGGAGTAAAGCATTGAAAACAATAATTCTTGCTATAGTTCTCATATCCTCTCATACTGCAATCGCAGCAGCTGTCGCAGGTTCACATTGCACCAACTGCGAGGCGACATTGCCGTCCTCCGCTCGAGCTAGAGCATTGAAACCGATATTGCAGCTCGCGACCGTATTTGGCCCCGATACCCGTAGACCTGTTCTTTCTCCTACTAAAACCACTGCGCGTTGGCCAGTCGGTAGGACGTCAACTGAGGGCAGACCTGCCTCGGGAAGCTTCATTAGTCCCTGCCTTTTTATTACTGCCTTTCACGTTATCGCGAAGTCAGATGATGGAACGCACTTTGACTATCTCGATATTACGAATGAAACTACTCCCGAGGGCAAGTTCTTAATTCCAATTGATCCGATTGTGGGAAAGTTCCTTAAGTCGGGCGAACCAGTTTTCTTAAACAAAGCCGGGATCTTTGAGACTGAACACGACATGGTGGTGGTTGATACTTACCCAAACTGCAGGGGGGCCGTAGATGGCATGGTCAAGTTTATCCCTGTCCCTCCTTCTAGAGAAGAAAAGAATAACGAACTTGTAATGTACACGAGTGCTTATGATGCGGCAAATCGGTATGCAGATGGCAAGACCCTAGTACGAGATGCCGGCTGCAATCCAAAATATATAATCAGATACCGGGTCTATCACGACTGCCCGTCTACTGAGGCAGCTTCTGGTGGACCGCTTTTGATCAAGGTAAGCATTGATGATCCTGAAATTAACGAAGCTGGATATCCGCTTGACTCAGGTAGGCGCAGTAGATAAAATGCGGCGAGATGGAAGAGTACCCGCGGAACCTT
>JBBSHP010000223.1:0-7150 GCA_038232555.1 Bryobacterales bacterium | reverse complement strand
GGCGGCGCCTACAAGCCGCGAACTTCGCCTTATGCGTTCCAAGGGCTGGCGGAAGAGGGTCTGAAGCTGCTGGCCAAAGCGCGGGAGGAGACCGGACTCGGCATTGTCACTGAGGCGGTGGACGTCGAGACGTTCGATCTGGTGGAACATTATGCGGACTGCATTCAGCTGGGCGCACGCAACATGCAGAACTTCGCCCTGCTGCGGCGGGCCGGACGATCTCGCAAACCAGTGTTGTTGAAACGAGGGATGTCGGCGACGTTGGAGGAGTTTCTGATGGCGGCCGAATATGTTCTATCGGAGGGCAATTATCAGGTGATTCTGTGCGAGCGCGGGGTGCGGACCTTTGCAGATCATTCCCGCAATACTTTGGATTTAAGCATCGTGCCCTCGGTTCAAAAGCTGAGCCATTTGCCGATCATGGTGGACCCGAGCCATGGCACGGGCAAGCGCGATAAAGTACATCCGATGGGGCTGGCGGCTGTTGCGGCGGGCGCATCGGGATTGCTGGTGGAGGTGCATCCTAACCCGGACAAGGCGCTTTCGGACGGATATCAATCGCTCTATCCGGAGCAGTTTCGCGAGCTGGCGGATGAGTGCCGGGCCGTGTTCAATTTGCTGGCCGCGCGCCGGGATCGGAAGGCGCAGTCCGGGTGAGATGGTCGAACGACTGGTTGCACCATGGGCGCGGGTGTCGCGAACCGTTAGCGCGTAATGAGGTGCGCTTGATCCTGATCCAGTACCTTCAATACAGATGCCGGCTTAGCCTTCGCGCCGATCGTGAATAGGTCGGGCGTGTCGAGTTCACCATCCACCACGGGAGTCAGCGCCAAGTCGGTGTAATTACGCGCTTCCGGGTCTCGCTTGAGAGCCATCCGCAATCGTCCGAAGCGCCAGATCTGCTTAGCAAGCTTGGCATGCTTTGAGACCAGGTCGGCAAGGTAGCGGGGATAAAAAACAAACGGGCTCTCTAATTGGAATGTCGGGCGCCGGTCCTTTCGGTACTTGCGCCGCAAATAACCGCCCTGCAGCGGATGCACTTTTTCAAGCGAGATGCACCCGTCATACCAGAGCAACAGGAATAGCATGTTCCCTGCGTTGATACCGGTAGCAGCGGCGCGGCGCAGCACGGTCTCAAAGTGCTCGGGTGAATAATAAGTGGTCCACGCGTCGCGGTACACCTGCTCCCACTGCTCCGTCGACATAACCGGGTGCGCAGTAGTGACATGCTCCAGGTCGTATTTGTTCAGATCGGGATCCATGGCTACACCGGCTTTGTGAAGCTTCTGGTGATCTTCCGATCCCGGCAGCGGCGTCAAGCAATGAAACTCCAGCAGATCGATCGGCAGCTCCCGCTGAATCGTCTTGATATCGCGCATAATCGACTCGGGAGTGTCCGTGGGGAAGCCGAGTATGTAGCCCGCGAAAACAGTCGCACGTGCCCGTTTCCAAGCCAGCAGCATCTTGCGGTATTCGGCGATCTTGTTCTGCTTCTTCCTTGCCCCTAGCAAAGCGTCCGGATTGATACTCTCCAGGCCAATGAAAACGCGTGCGACACCGGCCCGCCCCGCCTTCTCGATAAAGTGGGGTAGACGGTGGCACATCGTGTCCACCTGGATAATGAACTTGATGTTGAGCTTCTCCTGCTCACGCATGGCGATGAGGCGGTCAAAAACGCTTTCCCAATCCGTGTTGCGCGCGAAGTTGTCGTCCGTAATGAAGAACCGATTCACGCCCTGGGCCAGATTGCGCCGGATAATCTCTTCCACATCGTCCGCCGAGCGCCGCCGCGATTTCCGGCCCTGCACGTTGATGATCGTGCAGAACGAGCAAAGGAACGGACAGCCGCGGCCCGCGTCGAAACTGGTGAGCTCACCCGCGGTGCGTTTGATCCGTGAGGTGGGTAGGATCGGCATCACCGCACCTTCGAGTGAGGGCAAATCCGCCATGTAGTTATAGAGCGGCTGCAACGAGTTGTTCCAGGCATCGCATAGAACCTGCTCGAAGCGCCCTTCGGCTTCACCCGCGAAAAGCGAGATACCCAAGTCCATGGCCTCTTTCAGTTCGGCAGGCAACTCCGGAAGCATGGATAGGCAGCCGGACACATGAAAGCCGCCCAGGCACACGGGAACACCGGCCGCGCGGAGACGTCTTGCCAGATCCATGGCGCGCGGAAATTGATTGGACTGCACGCCCACCATCGCCACCAAACCAGGTCTGCCCGCCAACTGCCGGGCAATACGGTTAGGACGAATGTGGGTGTTGGTCTCATCGTAGGCAGTTATGTCAATGTCGACATCCTCGCCCAGGACCCGGCGCGCTTTGCAATCCAGCGCCAGACCGTTGACCACCGCCAGCGTGTTCGACGGGATGGCGGAACGAAGCCACTGTATGACGTAGCCCTCATCGTCATAGTGCGACGGCTTAATCAAAACCAGCGAGAATCGCTTGCGAGATGGAGTTTGGGCAGCCATAGAGAGCCGCTCGGGCTCACCCTCTCAGCTTACAGGAAAGACAACGCCAGCTGCATTCGGGGCGCGGCTCAGCTATCAGCGCGACCTCCGATCAGCCAAGCCGGAAAGGAAGGCCGCGACATAGATTTTGCCTCCGAGTTGCTGTTCGTGATGATTACCGGAATGAGCCTCTAGGAGTGTGTTGTAACATGATGGATCGAGGACAAACCTAATGAGCGATGAAAATCTCAGAGCAGAACTGGACCGCCTGAAGGCGGAGAATGAAACGTTGAAGCAAGGGCGTCGCGGCGGGCCGGTCTCGATGAAGGTGAGCGAGAAAGGGGCGCTGTCCGTCTATGGTTTGGGCAGGTTCCCGGTGACGCTCTACAAAGAACAATGGCAGAAGCTGCTGGCCATGGCTGAGCAGATCAAAGAATTTATTGTCGAGAACAACGAAAAGCTGAAAACCAAAGAGCAGAGTTAGCAGGTCCGCAGCTCACCCGATCTGCTGAATCACTTTTCCCTGCACCTCGGTCAGGCGCTCTTTGCGGCCTTGGTGCAGGAAACTCAAATCGTTCTGCTCCAGCCCCATCTGGTTCAGAACGGTGGTGTGGATATCCCGGAAATGAATCGGGTCCTCCACCACGCGCATACCAATAGCATCGGTTGCGCCGATCACTTGTCCGCCCTTGACGCCGCCGCCCGCCATCCACATCGTGAAGCCCAGGTTGTGATGATCGCGGCCCTTCCCGCCTTGGGCTTCCGGCGACCGGCCGAATTCCCCGCCCCATAGCACCAGGGTGCTGTCCAGCAGCCCGCGCCTCTTCAAATCCTTGAGCAGGCCCGCCACAGGTTTGTCCGATTGTGCCGCCATCCGCACGTGATTCTCTTCGATGTCGTCATGAGCATCCCACTGCATGTTGCCGGCGCCACCGCCAGAAACTACGCACACAAAGCGGGTCCCGCGCTCAACCAGCCGCCTTGCAAGCAGGCAGCGGCGACCATAGTCATCGGTGGGCTCCTGACCCACTCCGTACAACGCAAGAGTCTCAGCGGACTCCTTGGATATGTCAAAAGCGGCCGGTGCTTCGGTTTGCATCTTGAAAGCCAGATCGTAGGCGTTGATGCGCGCGGAGAACTCGTCGTCATCCGGCATCATGTTGGCGGCATCCAGATTCTTTATCAGCTCGAGCGTGCGCGTTCGCTCCCGCAACGACACGCCCTTAGGCAGATCCAGATTCAACACCGGCTTGGGGCCGGACCGCATCATGGTAGGCTGATAAACTGCGGGTAAGAATCCATTGCCATACATGGGTTGGCCGGCTTCCAGCGCGCCATGCGGATCGGGGATCACGACATACGCGGGCAGAGATTCACTCTCGGACCCCAGTCCATAGATCACCCAAGCGCCCATGCTGGGATAGCCGGGAAGAATGCGACCGGTAAATAGCTGATATTGGGCCGCCGAATGCACCACCATGTCGGCGTGAACGGAACGGATCACTGCAAGATCGTCCACGCATTCCGCTGTGTAAGGAAGAAGGTCGGAGACTTCTATGCCGCTCTTCCCGTATTTTCGAAACGTGCGCTTGGTGCCAAGCAGCCGGGGGTTGGCGGCGATGAACTGGTATTTGGCTTCGCCAAAAGAGGGCGGCCGCTTCTGGCCGTTCAGTTCATTCAAAAGAGGTTTGGGATCGAAGGTTTCCAGGTGACTGGGTCCACCCGCCATGAACACGAAGATCACCGACTTAGCTTTGGCAGGGAGAGCTGGGGTCTTAGCCGCGAGCGGATTGCGGGAGGCCGCCTGGCAGAGAGATGCCATTGCCAGGGAACCGAATCCGCAAAACGCATCGTTGATGAATTCGCGGCGGTTTCGGGTGATACGAAAATGTTCGGGCATGTGATGTGTAGCCTTATTCAATGATGTATAGCCTTATTCAATGTAGAGAAACGCGTTGAGATTGAGCACCGCCAGAGCGAATTCGGAGAGAGGATGACTTTGCAAGAACTCCAGCGCCAACTGCTTTTCCTTCGAACTCGGAAGGCGGCCAGCGGCTAGACGGTACGCCAAGTCTACCTCGCGAACCTTGCTGGGCCCCGCTTCTTTCGTCAGCCGCTGCGCCAGGAGCTGCGCCATTTGATTTGAGAAGCTTCCGTTCAGTAGCTCCAGCGCTTGGGGTGCATCCGTGCTCGATTCTCTGCGCGGACAACTGGTCTGGAGGTCGGGCGCATCGAACACCTCCATCATCGGCACATGGAAGTTGCGCTTGGCAAGCAGGTAGGCGCTGCGCCGGTAATGCTCTTGTTCATTCGGCGTGACCTTCCACTGGCTCGGCTTGTACATCAAAGTCATTAAATCCGGATCAATGGGCACGATTGCGCTCGGGCCACCCATTTTCAGATTGAGCTTGCCTGCCACGGACAACGCCGCATCCCGTAATTCTTCCGCGTCCAAGCGCTTGCGCTCAAAGTGCCACAGCAGCTTATTGGCCGGGTCCTTCTGCTGAGCCGTGTTCCAGGACGGGGATCGGTACGCTTGCCGATAGGTGTTGCTCAACAGGATTTGCCGGTGCAGCGGTTTGAAATGCCAGCCGTTGGCGACCAATTCGTTGGCCAGATAGTCAAGCAACTCCGGATGCGAGGGTCGCGTGCCCATGCGGCCGAAGTCGTTCGGCGTCGCGACAATGCCACGTCCGAAATGGTATTGCCAGATGCGGTTGACCACCACACGGGCAGTCAAAGGATTCTCAGGCGCAACTACCCAGTCCGCAAGCTGAGTGCGAGGCGCGGGGGCGCCGGCAGGTGATTCCGGCGTGCCGTCGGGAAGCAGAACACCGAGTGGGCGGGGCGCGACTGGATCGCCCTTGGACTGAAAATCGCCTCGTCCGAGAACGTGCACCGGGGTGAGCTTGGCTAGATCGTTCGAGACGCTAAACAGCGCAGGCAGCGGCTCCGGCAACTGGTCCTCCAGGGTCTCCAGGTGCTTCTCGGTATCAGTCTTGTCTTTACCGGCAAGCCCAGCCAGACGCTTCTTGACTTGTTTGATCTCGTTTTGAATCGGCTCAGCTTTCTTCTTCCATGCGGCCTGCTCGTCGGCTCCAGTCAACGCAACATCGTCGAAGTGAGTGGCCGCGAAGTAAGCCTGAATGCGATAGTAATCTTTCTGGCGTATCGGATCGAATTTGTGATCGTGACAGCGAGCGCAGCCTAACGTAACGCCCAGCAGCGCCGCACCCACCACGTTGGTCATCTCGGTGAGGCTTCGTTTCGGGAGCTCGCGACATCCTGGTTCCCTGCATTGCGGCGCACGGGCCCCAGCCGGTTGAAGCCCGCCGCGGTTCGCATTTCTTCGTCGATTTTGCTGAGTTCGTCACCGGCCAACTGCTCGCGCACGAAATCGTTGTAGGGCTTGTCGCGATTAAAAGACCGAATCACATAATCGCGGTACCGCCAGGCATCATGCCTGTGGGTGTCGTATTCGAATCCGTCGGATTCCGCAAAGCGCACCAGGTCGAGCCAGTGCTGGCCCCACTTCTCCCCGTAGTGCGGGCTGGCCAGCAATCGATCTACCACCGTTTCGTATGCCTGGGCCGAGTGATCGGCCACAAACGCATCGATTTCCCCGAGAGTCGGGGGCAGACCCGTCAGGTCGAAAGTAACTCGTCGAATCAGCGTCGCGCGGTCGGCCGGGAGCGCCGGAGTAAGTTCGTTCTTTTTTAATTGGGCGAGAATAAAAGCGTCGATTGGGTTCGCAGACCAAGTCCGATCCTCGGCAGACGAGAGCTGTGGAACCGGGGGTCGGGAACGAGGTTGAAAGGACCAGTGGCGCCGTTCGGCCGGAGTGTAGCGTTCGGTTGGACTGGAAGACTCCGCCCCGAAAGCGGAAACAACCGTTAACAGAATCAGGCTGTGTCGATGCAACAATCCTCCCGGCAGAACTCCTTCATTATAGTCAAGGGAAGACGTGGATTTAAACGACCGGCTCTTTGGGCGGCTTGAAGGACGCCCAAGATCGGCTAAGATCACGCGGCGCGTTCCAGGCGGGGACAGGTCATAAGCCTGTCCCCTAGCGCTCTCCTGCGTCTCCCCGCATCCGCCAAATCAACCTGTTTCACGCTAATCTGGAACAGAACACATTTATGGATGAACTCTCCTACCCCATTGGCAAATTTCAATACGACCAACCTTTAACCGATGAAGGCCGGCAAGCCTGTATCCGGCAGATTGTTGAGGCACCGGCGAAGCTGCGACAGGTGGTGGCTGGGTTAACCGACGCACAGCTCGATACGCCTTACCGGCCCAATGGCTGGACCGTGCGCCAGGTGGTTCACCATCTGCCCGACAGCCACCTCACCAGTTATGGCCGCTTTCGTCTGGCGCTGACGGAAGATCATCCGCCCGTTAAAGCTTTCGCTGAAGATCGATGGGCGGAACTCCCGGATGCCCGCAGCGCGCCAGTAGAAATGTCGCTCACGCTGTTGGACGCTTTGCACCAACGCTGGGTGTTGTTGCTGCGGTCACTCACTCCCGAACAGCTTGCGCGCACCTTTCAGCACTCGGATCTTGGCCCAGTTCCGCTCCACAAAAACATCGCCCTCTACGCCTGGCACGGCCGGCATCACGTTGCCCAGATCACCGCTCTCCGGGAACGCATGAAATGGTAGCCCTCCGTGCTTTGCTGCTGGCCGCCCTCGTCG
>JBBSHP010000222.1:0-7152 GCA_038232555.1 Bryobacterales bacterium | reverse complement strand
GCTGGAATGGAAAGTGCCGTCGGACTGGAACGCGTTTGAGCGCAATCGCTGCCGCGCCTACGCGTACGCCTACACGTGCATGGTGGCGATGAACGACTGGATGCGTGCTCTGGACCTTTTGAAGAAAGGTGAGACCAAGGTCAGCACAAAGTTCGACATTCCTAAGCGCGGCACCCAGATCGGAGTCGGTTTCTGGGGGGCTGGGCGTGGTTGGCTAACGCATCACATGGTGGTTGAAGACGGCTTGGTCTCGAACTATCAAATCATCACGCCTTCCACCATCAATGCTTCGCCGAGAGATCCCTGGGGCAACACCGGCGCTTACGAACAGGCCGTCCTGAACACGCCTATTCTGGAATCGTTTTCCGGACCGGAAACTTACAAAGGGATCGATATTTTGCGCACTATCCGCAGCTTTGATCCGTGCATGCCCTGCACAACGCACATGCACGTGGAGGGATCGGACCGGGTGGTCACGCGCGAAGTGAACACCTGCGCTTGCGGACTGGATTGAGTACCATTGCGCACGTTAGTGGGCGTAGTAGGCTACCGGAACTTGAGTGATCTTTCGATCGGCCCTAACCTTCTGCCCGACTTGGTGGCGACGGATTGGGGGCCGGGGATCGAGGTGGAAGATTTGAGCTACGGTCCCATTGCGGTCGTGCAGAACTTTGAGGATCGTCCGCCCTATGATCGCATGGTGTTCTTGTCGGCCGTGCAGCGAGACCGCGTGCCGGGGGATTTCTATCGCTCCGAATATAAGACGAAGCTTCCCTCCGATGAAGAGATCCAGGCCCGCATCGGAGAGGCGGTCACCGGGGTGATCAGTCTTGAAAATCTGCTGGTGATCGCGCAATACTTCCGCGTTCTTGCGCCCGAGGTGATCGTAGTCGAGCTCGAGCCGATTGAGTATGGATGTGGAGAGCACTGCAGTGACATTGTCCGGGGATTGATGCCCAGTATTCTAAGAACGGTGCGTGCGGAGGCCCATGGCAGAGCCTGTTCCTCAATCGCCGGTTGAGGGCTTCGAGAAGCTCCTCGCTCGGGCCGAAGAGCTGACGCGGCACTTCGAGCAGCATACCAACACCGCGGTTCGTGAGGATGTCTTCGAACTTCTCCAGACCATCGACCAGATTCATCGCGACGCCGTTTTGAGCCTGGTGGAATTGATCGTGCAAAGCGGCCATCACGAGCTGATTCACAAGGCCACCGAGAATCCGTTAGTGAGCGCCCTATTCCAGCTCTATGACGTCATCCCGCTCACAGACTTGGTGCGCTGGCAGGAAGCCCTGGATGCGATTCGCCCCGCGCTTCAGGAATCGAAAGCGGATATCGAACTGCTCCGCATGACCGACGGCATGGCCCACTTGCGACTGACGGGCGCGTTCAGCGCTGATGAGTCGACCTTGCGCCAGACTGTGCAGGATTCCGTCGCAGCCGCCTTCGGCTCCTATCAGAGTGTAAAGTGGGAGCCGCGCGAGAAGCCACCTGCGCCGCCGCGCTTCATTGCGATTAGCCAGATCAAACCAGCCAAGCGGCAGCATTGGGTGGACTTGGTTCCCGAAGACAGCATGGCACTCGACACCCTGCGCAACTTCCAGGTTCGACAAATGGACGTACTACTGTGCCGGTCGGATTCGGGCTGGCACGCTTACCCCAATGCCTGCCCCGGCAGTGCTCTGCCGTTGCAAATGGGGCGCATCTCCGCCGATACGCTGTTTTGTCCGTGGCACACTTGTACCTTCGACCTCCGGACCGGTAAGCGGACCGCGCGCGCGGGGCAGGACCTCAAGCCACTCACCCTCCGCCTCGACGCCGGCCAGGTCCAGCTAGGCATCTGGGAATGAAAGAAGAGAATCACATTTTCTGGCGCGATGAAATCCTCCAGCTCCTGGTCTGGCTGCGCGGCGAGGGCATGGGAGAACTTCATTCCGCCGCGGCGCTGGCGCGCTTCCTGGCAGTTCCTGAGGACCAACTGTTGCGTCACCTGAGCAACATGGTGGTGGGCGGATATGTGGGGATGCGGAACAACGGATTCGAACTGACGGACTTCGGGCGCGTTGAAGGTTCCCGCCGCTTTCGAGAGGAGTTCGAGCCTTTGCTCTCTCAGGGGCATGGGGAATGCAACGACGCCGATTGCGATTGCCACCAGCTTGGGCCGGAGCATTGCCAGCACCGCACCTTGGAAGAGCTATAATCGGACGCAGAGAGGAGATCCACTATGCTGAAGACCGAGACCCCGCACGAGTTGGAAAGCCGCACCCCGGAAGATATCGACGGCGAGATTTACGTCCGTCTGGGCAAGAAGAATCTAAGCTGGCGCGCCTTGGTGTTGGTTGCGATGTTCACCATCACCGCAGGCGGCTGAGCGTTGGGCGCCTACTCACAAATGGCGGGAATTACAAGCGGCGGAAAGTATTCGAAAGGGACCACACAGTGCCCCGGAATGACGCCCGCCCAGAAAGCTGCCGCCGCAGCCGCCAAGCACTGATCGAATGACACGGGGCTTCCGGCGGTTTCTCGGAAACACACCCGCGTTCCTGCTGACGTGCGTTTTGCTGGCCGCCATTGCAGCAAGCAGCATTTATTTTTCTCATCCAGACCTTCACAGTTGGACCCAGGCCGCTCTACACCGGCCGGATACTCGGGCCGAGTTATGGCAACGCTGGGCGACGCACTACGCTGGTCTGTTCGGCATGTTGCCCTATCCCGCGCGAGTGGGAATTCAATACGAAGGCGAACGCGCATCCGGAGTGTTGATCGACAAGTCTGCCAACGGATTCAGCGCCAGCACGCACGCAGTACTGGCGAAAGCTCGCCCGGGATTAGTATTCATTCTGGATCCTACTGCGCAGCAGCACCTGCTCGATAGAGCAGAAACCCGCCCTCCCAGCGACATCTGGCAGATGGTGAAGGACGAACTGTATGCCAATCACATCCATATCTGGTACGATCCCGATGTCCAGTGGCTCTCCCGCGGTGGCTACTTACGGTTGATGCGCGAAATCGACACTCGTCCGGAGCAACTGCAATGGAAGGATGTCAAAGCGAAGCTCGGCGAACCGCCGAGCTAGCTTAGTTCTTGAAGAATCAACTCAACCGCCGGCTCTACCGAGTTCGCCACCGGACCGGATAATTTCTCGCAAAGCTCGTCCGTTTCCTCCGGCTCACAGCCGATCAGGATTACTTTGGCCGGAAGCGCGCCCATCGCTCGCGCCAGAGCCAGAACTTTGGTCGGATCCAGTTCGTGCATCCCGATCGACCCTGGCGTCATGGGCACGTTTGGTATCAGCCGGTACAGCGTACCAGGGGCGCCGTTGCACTGAGCGGCGTCCACAATGATGCAGGCATCGTAGCCCTCCATCAACTTCTGCACAAGTGCGATACCCGCGCCGCCCGCTTCGTAGAGTTCCACACCGGCGGGCAGTTCCATCCGCGACATCCGCTCCACTACACGGATGCCAAACCCGTCATCACCGCGCAGGACGTTCCCCATGCCTGCGATCAGGACCCGCTTCACCTCTGGAGTAACCGCTCGGCCAGGCTATCGATAGACCGGACCATCGCGCCATGAAAGTCATGATCGGTCGGCGCAACGCCCAGCCGGTCCGCCTCGGCGACAGACTCGTCATACGGGATCTCTTCAATTAGCTCAATGCCATGCCGCTGTGCGAATTGGTCCACGCTCTCCTTGTCCGCCGGGCGGACCTTGTTCGCCAAAGTCAGCACTTGTGGGATGCCTAGTTCGCGTCCCAAGTTGGCCACTCTAGCTGCGGTTTCGAGCGACTTATAGTATGGCTCCGCGATCACCAGAAGTGTATCGGTGTTTCGCGTGGTTCCCCGGCTTAGGTGCTCTACGCCGGCTTCCATATCCAGCACGACATGCTCGCAACTCGACTCGCTGATCCTTGCTGTTAGCTCACGCACGGTGGCATGTGCATGGCACTTTCAACCAGCTCCCGCATGATCCACCCGCGCCATCTCCACCAGCGTGAGATTCGGATTCACCGCCACCCCGAATTGGCGTTTGATGGCTTCCAGGTCCATCGTCAGGATCACTTTGGACTTGCCGTCCGCATCCGTTACCCTCTGGAGCAGCGTGGAAGGCAGCACCGGAATACTGGGCAAGGTCTCGCGCGGGATTCCGATGCTAATAGCCAGGTTCGGGTTCGTATCGCCATCAATGGCCAGAACGCTCAAGCTGCGCCGCGCCAGCGCCCGGGCGAAAGTGCCAGCGATGGTGGTCTTACCGGAACCTCCTTTTCCTGCAATTGCAATCTTCACTTCTGCATTGTCCCAGATCGAACGACAAAACCGCCGGGTCATTCCCCGACATCTATGCCGGAAGGTGCCGCGCGCCTGCCCTCCGCGATTCCAAAAATGCCAGCCATTCTTCTAACCCTTCTGTGGTCTTGGCTGAGACTCTGAAGATCTCCAACCCCGGCCGAACCGCGTGAATGTTGTCGCGCGCGGTGTTCCAGTCGAACTCGACCGCGCTAGCGAGGTCGGTCTTCGTGATCACGGCCGTATCGGCGCCATTGAAGATGGTGGGGTACTTGAGAGGCTTGTCTTCGCCTTCGGTTACCGACATCAGCACCACCCGGAGAGCTTCGCCCAGATCGTAGCTGGAAGGACAAACCAAATTACCAACATTCTCGATGAACAGATAATCCAGTGCATGAAGGTCCCAGCCCTCCAGAGCGGATTGGACCATCGCCGCCTCCAAGTGGCAGACCGTGCCGGTCACGATTTGCCGAACGGGCGCGCCGCTACGGGCCAGCCGGACTGCATCGTTATCCGTGGCCAGATCACCAACCAGAGCCGCCACGCGATGGTTACGGCCCAACAACCCAAGCACCTTCTCAAGAAAAGCAGTCTTGCCCGAACCCGGGCTCGAAACCAGGCTTACGACGTACACGCCCGCGACCAGGAAGCGGGTGCGCAGCTCTCCAGCAAGAACATCGTTGCGCTTGAGTACCTTGTGCCGGACCTCGACGATGCGCGGCTGCGTGGTCACGCGTCCATTTCCAGTGCGGCGATTTCGAGCTCTCTTCCGCTCATCACATCAGGCGTCGCTGCGCCACATACAGAGCAACAGAGATGCTGGATCGAATCCAGAGGCCGCTCGACACGACAGGCTGGGCAAAATACGACGACAGGTATGTCTTCGATGACCAGGCGCGACCCCTCAAACGGAGTACCTTCGCACGCCAGATCATAGGAAAAGTTCAGAGCCTCTTTGACCACTCCTGAGAGAGGACCCAGCTTCAAATGAATGGCATAAACGCGCCCGCCCCCCTGCCGTTCAACCTCCTCCGCGGCGCCCTCGAGTATGCTCAGCGCGATCGAGAGCTCATGCATCAAAAGTTCGCATTTACATCGTGCTGATGCGGATGTAGCGCTTGATGTCGGGAAGCGAAATGATAATCGCTGCGACGAAAATACCCAAAACGATGGTTCCGAAAACGTTACCGCTCTTCATTTACGTGACCTCCACCTTTTGTTGTTGTTTGTCCTTCACCAATATATCCGCGACGAGTGATTCCACCAGTCGCACCGCTTCATCCACCGCCATTTCAACCGGACCGCTCAATCCAATCCGCCCCTCGCCTTCCTCTTCCAACCCGAAACTCTCGGGTTCGCATCCGAGTAGCAGAACACGATGGAATTCACCGCCCATGGAGCGCACCATCCGCAACACTTTGACCGGATCCATACCGTGCATCTCAACCAGAGTTTGCTCCGTTTCCGGTTCGTCCAGAGTGCCCAAGTCAGGCTCGATGACATAGAGCGTACCAGGCGCTTGCCCGCGCTGGGTGACATCTACCAGGATCACAGTTTCGGGACCATCCAGCAGAGCGTACGTCAGATCGAAACCGCGAATTCCATAGTCGAATACTCGGACGGTGTCCGGCTGCGGCCGCGCCGACAATCGCCGAATTACTTCGCAGCCGAAGCCATCGTCTCCAAGAAAGATGTTTCCGATTCCCGCAATGAGAATGCCTGGAATCACAACTGATTCTCCAGTGCCAGCGGTTCAATCTCTTCCGGTGAGAAAAAGAAGCGGTGGTCCGGCTTCCGCATCGTGCCCAGGTCCCTTCCCGGATCGTCTTCAATAACGACTGCGAGGTGCACACGGTCTTCGAAATCCTGCTCGATCGTGTCGATGATCGCGACCTTGCCTTTCAACGCCATGTCAAAGATGTCGCCGCCCTCTTTGGGCCATAAGCGGACTCGATCGCCTTTCTTAACTTCGACACCGAAGATCCGGATGCTCACGGGGCCAAGCTTCTCTTGCGTCGGCTGCTCCTGGGTCCATTCCGGGACGCTCTCTTCAAGCTGTCGCATGCCGCGCACCACGCCGTGCAGTTTGAGCATATGATCGTTCGGCATCATCTCGGTTCGTTCCAGAATGCGCCGGGCGCGCTCGTCGCCGGTACGCATCTCGCGCTTTTCCTCATCCGTCAGAGTGAGGACGCGCAGCGCCAGCATTTCGTCCATCTCTGTTCCATCGAAATAATCGCCGCCGCTCTCGGGCGCGATTTGAGGGTAATCGTAGAGAATGATCGGCGACGAAAACAGCGTGTCCTTGGAACCCTGCGCGCCTGCGAGAACCGGCCACGTGCCTACATTGCGGCACTGTGCGGCCTCCTCGCGGTAAGCCTCCGGCGGATCCAGCAGCGAAATAAATTCTCCCTGGCGAATACTTAGGATGGTGTGAGTGGAGACGACGGAGCGCAGCAGAATCGCTTCACGAGTTCCCTCGGCGTGCTGATTGCAGTTTGTGATCCGCACCCTTACGCGGAATAATGCTGCATTCACCGGAAACGTCGTAATCTCGATAGATCCTTCGACGTCCTGGTCAAACGCAAATACTTGCTTATGTTCAAGATTGCTCAACCGCAGATCGCCTGACGGTACACTGCGATCGATCGCTTCGTTCCATACCTCCCCCTGGCGCGCCGTCATCTGCAGAAACCGAACCTTAACGTCGAGCAAGGATTCACCACTGCCAACCACCAGGCATTCGGTTTGCATGAATTCGCCCGGCCCAAGCGTTCCAAAATTCCAGCGTTGCTGATTCTTCACCGCTGACGCGCGATACGGATAAAGGATATAGCCCTCATACAGCACAGCGTTCGCGATCTTCTC
>JBBSHP010000221.1:0-7159 GCA_038232555.1 Bryobacterales bacterium | reverse complement strand
GGCTCGCGCCCGGCTCGGTCAGCCCGATTCCGCCGCCCAGGCGCGGATACTGGAAAGCTACGGCAAGCTACCCCTCAGCTTTGAGGAAAACCGCGGGCAGACAGACCCACACGTGAAATTTCTATCTCGGGGAAGTGGGCACACGCTTTTTCTAACACCGAATGAGGCCGTGCTCGCCTTCGAGAAGAGCGACTCAAAAGTCAAAGGTCAACAGCCGAAGGTCAAGAGTGGGAAACCCGAAAACCCGGCTCCGCTGCGCATGCACCTCGTGGGCGCGAATCCCCGCGCGCGAGTCGGCGGCCTCGAGGAACTGCCGGGCAAGGCCAACTACTTCATCGGCAACGACCCTGCCAAGTGGCGTACCAACGTGCCCACCTACGCCAAGGTCGAGTACCAGGGCATCTACCCCGGCATCGACTTGGTCTATTACGGCAACCAGCGCCAACTGGAGTATGACTTCGTGGTTGCCCCCGGCGCCGACCCGAAGGCCATCGACCTGAGTTTCCGGGGCGCCACGCGGATGCACATCGATAAAGCCACTGGTGACCTGGTCCTGAGCGCCGGCAGCGACCAAATTCGATTCCTCAAGCCCGTTGTGTATCAAAGGACAAATAACCAAGGACAAACGACAACGGAGAAGCACTTCATCGAAGCGCGCTACGTAGCCAAGGGCAAGGAGGCCGGCTTTCAAATTGCTGCCTATGACACGAGCAAGCCCCTGATCATCGATCCGGTGTTGGTGAACTACTCCACCTACTTCGGGGGCAGCAACTTCGTTTTTGGCCAAGGCATCGCGGTGGACGCCGCCGGCAAAGCCTACGTGACGGGTCAGACGGGCTCGACCAACTTCCCGACCACCCCCGGGGCCTACCAGACGACCTTCAGCACCGCCTTCGTGACCAAACTCAATCCCCTCGGCACCGGCCTCGTCTACTCCACCTACCTCGGGGGCAGCAGCAGCAGCTACGATCATGGCCAAGGCATCGCGGTGGACGCCGCCGGCAACGCCTACGTGACGGGTTCTACGGGCTCGACCAACTTCCCGACCACCCCCGGGGCCTACCAGACGACCTACGGCGATGTAGGCGACGCCTTCGTGACCAAGCTCAATCCTCTCGGCACCGGCCTCGTCTACTCAACCTACCTCGGGGGCAGCAACGTCGATGGGGGCACCGGCATCGCGGTGGACGCCGCCGGCAACGCCTACGTGACGGGTTCTACGGACTCGACCAACTTCCCGACCACCACCGGGGCCTTCCAGACGACCTACCGCGGTTCCAGCGACGCCTTCGTGACCAAACTCAATCCCGTCGGCACCGGCCTCGTCTACTCCACCTCCCTGGGGGGCAGCGACGGCGCTGGGGGCTCCGGCATCGCGGTGGACGCCGCCGGCAACGCCTACGTGGCGGGTTCCACGAACTCGACCAACTTCCCGACCACCCCCGGGGCCTACCAGACGACCTTAGGCGATTACTACGACGCCTTCGTGACCAAACTCAATCCCCTCGGCGCCGGCCTCCTTTACTCCACCTACCTCGGGGGCAGCTACTCCGATTTCGGCGACGGCATCGCGGTGGACGCCGCCGGCAAAGCCTACGTGACGGGTTCCACGGACTCGGCCAACTTCCCGACCACCCCCGGGGCTTTCCAGACGACCTTCAGCGCCGCCTTCGTGACCAAGCTTGGAGCAGTTCCAACTCTGCAGATTACGACCTCTTCGCTGCCCCCAGCAGTGTCGGGCATGCCGTATTCTGCCCCTTTGACGGCAACGGGTGGCTCGGGTCCTCCATACACATTCTCCGCGACTCAATTACCCCCAGGTTTCAGCATCTCAGGAAACTCAATCGTAAGTAGTGGACAGCAAGCGCCGACAGGGAATTATAGCGTTATTTTACTCGCGTTTGATACTAGTTCGGCTGCCCCCGCCGCTAAGACTCTGATGTTAACTATCGCCGCCCCAGTTAATGGACCACCAAAAGTGTTGACACCTCAGCAGAAGCAGGCCCTTGCTTCAATTGCGAAAGATATCTCAGTTATCGGGGGCACTGTAGGGGCTGCAGCTGGAATATGTAAGTTCTTCGCACCCTGTCTACCCGTATACCCGGAGCTTAAAGCTTTGGCCCTTTTACTAGGAGTGGGCGCCTCTCTCGGGAAGGTGATAGTTAATGTCGATCCGTCCGATCCAAACTTTAGGGTCATCCCTCAACCTTCTATCGCCCAACTACAATCCGTGCAGGCTCAAGGTGGGGTTACTCAGAGTCAGGCCAATGCATTTAACAAACTTTCTGCCGACTTGGCTCAACTAATTGGCTATGAAATGGCTGTTATTACGGGGATCAATAGAATTTCGGGCGCTTCGGATGCAGGTGACGCGTTCTGGATTACACAGCAGGTCATGGCGGCCCAGCAGAATTCCCAATTAATCGGTACAAGTCTCGCCAGCCTTCCTACGGATCTGAACTCGCTTTCGTCTGCAGTATCTGGGATTGTCCCAGATACTACAGCGGCCGACGTCGCGAAGTTTCAGCAGGATGTCGCCACGAACGGGCTGGATGCCACCATTGTTGCTTCATTGTCTTCGGCAGGAGTCGATCCGGCACTAATTGATTCGGCAAAGAATTCTCTGATCGTGGATGATTTGAGTGGAAGCGCCGGAAATCTTTCGGCACAACTGAGCGGAGGTCAGCTTCTAAATGACCTTGCCCTAGCCTCATCCACTCTCAACCCAGGACTAGGAAATCCAGTGTCCGTGATACCCATATCCGGCACGGGCTCCGCTCAGGCCTTCATCTTCACCTATACAGACCCGGGCGGATTCCGAAATATCGCGGGCTCGCAGATCGTTATCAACTCGACTTTGACAGGCGTCAATTCCTGTTACATTCTGTTCGGCCGCAGCAACAATACCCTCTCGTTGGCGGACGATGCCGGCAATCCCGGACCGACCAACTCGGTTGGTTTCCCCGGAGTGCTTCAGAACAGCCAGTGCAGCGTGCTTTCTTCGGTGTCGTCGCAGTCAGGCTCGGGGAATACGGTTACGCTGACTGTGTATGTCGTTTTCAAGCCGGGATTTGCCGGTCCCAAGAATGTTTACACAACCTTTAACAACAATGCCGGCGGCAGCGCTGGATTCCAGCCGGTTGGAACATTCAAGGCGACCGTGAATAGCGCACCCATTGCGGCAACTGCGGTGTATCCGATAATTCCGTCCGCAACGTCTGAACAATCGTTTACATTCAAGTACTTCGATCCAAATGGTTATCAGGATCTCGCTGGGAGTCAAGTAGTGTTCAACACGGCCCCAGATGGGAGAAAGGCTTGCTATGTCTTGTTCGGGCGTGGCACCAGCCAGATCTCATTGGCGGACGACAGCGGCAACAACTTCACAACAGCACCGTTGGGAGCTCAGAGCGTGTTGCAAAACAGCCAGTGCACGCTGTTTGCGGCCAATTCATACCAGAGCGGCCTGGGCACCGATCTGTCCTTGGTTTTGTTCGTGACGTTCAAGCCGGGCTTTGCGGGGGACAAGCTGATCTTCTCCGGCACTAACGACAATGCCGGAGTGCGGTCGGTGTTCGCACAACTCGGTAGCTGGACCGTGCCCTCGTCCCCGTCCGCGCTGTCGGCGGTTAATGTAACACCGCTGGTTGCCACGGGTCCCAGCCAAGCACTAACCATCGTGTTCGCGGATCCGAGTGGATTTGCCGATATTTCGGGAGGGCAAGTCGTGGTAAATCCCACACTGACGGCGGTGAACTCCTGCTCGATTCAGTTCGCCCGCGGGACGGGGCAAATCAACTTAGCTGGAGATGATGGGAACAGCACCACTAGTGCGACTTTAGGGCAATCGACGGTGCTGCAGAATAGCCAGTGCAGCCTGAATGCCGCGGCCTCCTACCAATCCGGGTCGGGAAATTATCTGAGCCTTACGTTGTTCATCATGATGAAGACGGCAGGGATCAAGAACGTATATGCGCAGGTCGGCTCCAACGGCGGGGCGAGTTCCGGGTATGCCACAGTCGGGACCTGGAACGTGACGGCGCCTGCCACGATGCTTCCCGTTGCCATCGCTCCGGGGACTGGGGCGGGAGCGGCTGGAACGCAGCAGTTGTTCACGTTCACGTATTCGGATCCGGCCGGTTTCGCCGACATCTCGGGTGGCCAGATTGTGCTGAATCCGTCGCTGCAGGGACCGGGGGCTTGCTACATTCTGTTTGGGCGCGGTAACAGTTCGGTATCGCTTGCCAGCAACGATGCCAATTCCTTTACCACCGGTACGCTGGGGTCGGCGACGGTTTTGCAGAACAGCCAGTGCAGCGTCGATCTGTCGAAGTCGTTCGAAGTGCAGTCCGGGAATACGCTCAATCTTTCGTTGGCAGTTAGTTTCACGACTAGTTTCCGTAGCTTGCTTTATGCGTTTTCGAACGTGCAGAACAATGCGGGGGCGGGTTCGGGATACGTAGTGTTGGGGAACTTCGCGGTCCAGTAGCGCCTGGGACACAGACAGCAAGCTCGAACCGGACTCCGCCGCCCGGCTTACAGGTAGCAATGCGTGGCCAGGATGCCGTACTGGTAGGATGCGGCGGCCCAACCCATGAGTTCCAGCGACCCGATTCAGGTCAGGGATGGCCGATGTAATCCATGCGCCCGCCATCCACGGTTAGGATTTGGGCTGTGATGAAACCCGAGAGCGGAGAAGCCAGAAATGCCACGGCATTGGCGATGTCGTCGGGCTCGCCTGGTTTGCCTAGCATGGAGACAGCGCTGATTTTCTGCACCACCTCACGATACTCCAGTTCGGTGCGGCCGTCCTTGACCATGTCGGTGAGGATGAACCCCGGCGCCACCGCGTTCACCGTGATGCCGTGCGGCCCCAGTTCCATCGCGAACCGTCGCGTCAACATTGAAACCGCTGCTTTGGTGGCCGCGTAAAAAGCGTTGCCCGGCAGCGTGGTGCCGTGGCCGGCAATGGAACTGATGTTGATGATCCGCCCATAACGGCGCTCTTTCATTCCGGGAACTACGGTGCGCGTGACCTGAATCACTCCATCCACATTGGTGCGGCGCATACGTTCCATACCGGCCGGCTCAAAGCTTTCGAGCGTGGCACGATAAGCCAAGCCCGCATTATTCACCAGGATGGTCACTGGACCCAACTCCTCCGTGATGCGCTTCAACATGCCTTCCACTTGAGCCGGATCTCCCACATCGGCCCGCACGGCGATCGCGCGCCGCGAGCCACCGATCTCTTCCACCAGGGCCGCTGCTTCCTTTTCCCGTGAGACATAGTTCACGCATACAGCCGCGCCCTGGGCCGCCAACCGGCGCGCGATGGCTTTCCCGAGACCGCGCGATGCTCCTGTGACCAGCGCAATTTGACCAGACAGATCCATTTTTATGACCGCCGCTTATGACGTCAGCTTACCCAGCACTCTCCCGATCGCCTGGGCAATCGACACGGCCAGACCCTGATGTTCCGCACTCAGCGTGACGCCCGCCTCCTGCTGCGCTTCTTCAATGGTCATGCCGCTGTCCAGGGCTTCCAACAAGCGCACCGTTTCTCCATCCGACAGGCCGAGTCCCCGCGCGATGTAGTCGCTCAGTGATTCATTCTGCTTCTGCTCAATACCGCGTTCCTGAAGCAGTTCGTGTGCAGCTTTCAGAACGTTCGGATTGATCATTGTCATCGCTCAGTCTCCTCAATGGCTCAGCAGTTATCAACCTGCTATCGCCGGGCGCAATACATCAGTCTACCCGGTCAGGGACGCCGCGCGGTTCGTAACTTCGCCAATCAAACGCAAGGCATTCTCACCGAAGATCGCGCGCTGACGCTCCTCCTGCGCGATGGCCGACGCTATCTTGATCAGGTTCCACCTGGCCGATGCGGCCCCTCCGATGGGCAGGTCGGTCCCGAATAAGATTCGATCGGTGCCGATGCGCTCCACCGCGTAGATGAGATCCGCTACCTGTGCGCCGGATGTTTCCAGGTGGACGTTCGGGTACAACTCCGCCGAACGCACCGCATCCAGAAACATGATTTTCCCAAAATGCCCGATGATGAAGGGCACCGACGGGAAACGGCGGGCCTGCTCCATCACCTGAAAAGGCTGCGAGTACGGAGGCGTTCCCGTATGGAACAGGACTGGGGCTCGATACTTCGCGCAGACCTCCAAGGCCGGGTACAGATACGCACTGTTGGCCGGGAACGATTGCAGCCACGGATGAAATTTCACTCCTTTGAATCCACTGCGGAGGCAGCGCTCCACCTCATCGGCGGCAGCGTTGGCATCCTGGTTCGGGAATGCGGTGCAGAACGGAATGAAACGGTCGGGGTACTGACGCGCGGCTTCCCCGACTTCATCGTTAGCAGCACGATGATCGTTGAACCCGTACAGCCCTGCCAGCGTGAACAGAAAGCAGCGATCAATACCTGATTCGTCCAGCAGCCGCGCCGTGGCCGCACTGTCCCAAGCCTTTGCATCCGATCCGCCGGCGGATTTCTTGTACGCATACCAACCGGTGGTGTCGGTCATCAGGTGAACATGACTGTCGACGATCATTGCGGCGCTCCCATGCCCAGCAGCCCGCGCGCATTCGTCCGGAAGATGTTCTCGCGATCGGAATCCGTGAGCCCGGGCAGCAACCGGATCTTTTCGATCTCGGCCGCATAGCTGCTGAAAGGATGATCGGAGCCGAATAATCACCGCGTGGAACCGAACTTCCGGACCAGCGCCTCCAGATTGGCAAGACCGTTCCGGGAGGTCTCGGCCCATAGATTCGGGCACGCTTCCAGACAATACGGAACATCGAAGTGGAAGTCCCAGCCCGCATGGCCCAGGATGAATTTTCCCTCCGGATAGCGGCCCGCCAGGTCCGCAATCTTGTACGGCATCGCTAAATACGGGGCTCCCCCGGTCACGTAAACGATCATGTGCGCGTCGAGCGCGGCCTCCACCAGCGGAAATACAAGCGGATCATTCGCTTCAAATCCTTGCAGAATCGGATGGATCACCAGGCCGGCGAATCCGAAATCATCTCGCGCGCGCTTGAGTTCCTCCACGCCTTTCGACCGCATCCACGGGTTCACGGTCGCGAACCCCGTAAACCGGCCTTCATATGCACGGACCACCTCCGCAACCGCACTGTTCCCCTCCGCATT
>JBBSHP010000220.1:0-7161 GCA_038232555.1 Bryobacterales bacterium | reverse complement strand
TCCAGCTTGGACACCTTTGCACGCAAGATTAACGTGAAGTGGTCGCCGGAAGCCACGGTAAGCAGCCTGGGTCTCACGCCATTCTTCATCGAGTTCCTGAAGACCAGCGGACTGTTCGACAAGTGGGTGGAGGAATGCCCGCTGAGCAACACCAGCTCGAACGCTCCCCAGAAGCGAGCCGTGCTGGGAACCATTCTGTTATCCGTCCTGGCCGGCCACTGGCGCTATGCCCACATGAGCTCGATCCGGAATGATGGCATTCATCCAGGGCTACTGAGCCTCTACTGGAAGAGCCCTGGGTGTTAGATGTGGACACGACTGTCAAACAGTTATACGGTCACCAGGAAGACGCCAAGGCTGGTTACAACCCAACTAAGCCGGGGCGCCCGTCGCATGCCTACCCAGCTACTTCGCCGCCAACATCCGGATGGTGATGGACATGGAAGTCCACGCCGGGAATCAGACCGCGCCATCGTTTGCGCAACCGGGCCTGTGGGCTTTTATCGACGGTCTGGCAGAGAAGCAGCGGCCGGCATTCTTGCGTGGAGACTGCCAGGTGGGGAACGGAGAATGCCATGCTGGGCGCAGAGCAGCGAGACCTCCGGTACCTGTTCAAACTAAAGCAGAGCAACCATGTGAAGAAGTTGATCGCACAGTTCTTCAACCAAGAAGACTGGGTGGAAGCGGGGCAAAAATGGGAAGGCAGGATCGACGAGCTGCTGGAGCAGGGCGCGGCGGGTGGTGGTGTTGCGGAGACCGCTGCCGAACCAACCGGCAGCGAAAACGGAGACTGTCGGCAAGAACAAGACCAGACGCAAGGCTGGCAAACAGATGACGTTGGATCTGCCGGAGGTCAACTACAAGGGCGTGCAATATGAGTACGGGGTATTGGTGACATCGTTGCTGGACCATGTGATGACTGTGGCGCAACACTACCGCGACCGGGGCGATTCGGAGAATACCTTCAATGAGTTGAAGAATCAGTGGGGCTGGGCTGGTTTCACGACGCAGAACCGGAAGCGCTGTCAGATCATGGGGCGAATCATCGCGGTGATCTACAACTGGTGGACGATCTTCATGCGTTTGGGAATCCCGGACAAACACGCCGAGGCGATAACGTCACGGCCTCTGGCTTTGTATGGGATTGCGAGGCAGACCCGTCACAGGAATCAGACCCCGGTGGAGATCACGAGCATGCATTCGCAGGCCCTGCGGATGGCGGGAATATTGACGAAGGTGAGCGAGTTCTTGAAACGAATCAAAGCCACAGCGGAGCAGTTGATCCAAGGGGAACGGTGGAAGCTCATTCTGAGCGTCGCCTTTCGCAGTTTCTTTGGCGGAAAGGTCCTCGGAAGCACAATGGCTGATGCTACGGGTTAACTGCCGTTTTTAGGTTGATGGTGGGATTCGAACGAATCCATTGTGTCGAACCATTGGTACGCACCGCCGCAATACTTAATATTGCCAGCGCAGATCCTTTATCGAATGTTGTGTGTTCACCGGAGTGCCCGCCCTGCTTACATCCGCGGCACTCGCCGAAATTGGGGGCCTAACAGTGCCACTGAAATCACCAGTCCGAAACGTCACAACCGGAAACGGTAAAGAGCATCCGTACGCGGGACCGATAACGCCGCCGGGTAGAAAGCCGCCGAACCCGGCTGAAGTGCTCGTAAAGCCTAATGGGGCGGAGGGGAACCCGCCGAGAAGATTTCCGTACTGCGCCTCTGAAATGACCGGGGCCAGTTTCAGCGCGTCGTTCAGAGTGTTTAGCTTGGATTTCTGAACGTCACTCAGCACAGCCAGGTTCTGCTGCTGTGAAGTAGCCGCCTGTTCCTTGAGCTGGCGGCAGATGGTTTCGATTTCCGCATAGCGGATTCCGAGAGCGTTCGGGTCCAGCGGCGATTTTCCAGTCTCCTCGGCGATCTCCGTTTGGACTTGTCGAATGCGATTTTGCTTGTCGGCAGCAAAGCGGTTGTGTTCGTCGTTGTTTGCAAGAAGCATTTGCAATTGGGAATCGCTCAACTGTAGAAATTGCTTCACTTGCGAAAGCGGCTGATAGAAAACTGGTGGCAATTGCGCCCATACGGAACCAACCGACAGGGCAGTTGGTAGCAGGATAAGGAGGCACGTCTTCATGGCTCAAGTATATCCCGCCGACGAGCGGAGTGGGAGCGTTGGCGCTACGGTTGCGGCTTAGCCCCGCCCGCTTCTCGCGCCTGCCGGACCTTCGCGCCATCCAGCTTCTTCTGCACCTTCGCTACTTCCGCTGGGGCCACCTCGCTGGGGGGACTTGTCTGCCACTCCTTCAACGAGTTCTGCCACTGCGCGATCGCTTCCCGGATCTTACCGGCACGGAAATAAACATCGCCCAGATGATCGTGAACCGTCGGATCCTTGGACATCAACTCGAGCGATCGCCGCAGATTCCGCTCCGCCTCGTCCAGCTTGTTCATGCGGTATAACACCCACCCATGCATTCGCAGGCCCTGCGGATGGCGGGAATATTGACGAAGGTGAGCGAGTTCTTGAAACGAATCAAAGCCACAGCGGAGCAGTTGATCCAAGGGGAACGGTGGAAGCTCATTCTGAGCGCCGCCTTTCGCAGTCTCGTTGGCGGAAAGGTCCTCGGAAGCACAGGCCGAATGGCTGATGCTACGGGTTAACTGCCGTTTTTAGGTTGATGCTAAGACATCAGCAAGCCCACGTTGTTCCAAACGGGAGGGGCAGGAACACCGAATGCGCTCGGATTATTGTCGCGATTCTCCGCTCCTACCGTAGCGGACGGTATGGTGTTCGTTCCGACCCTGGGAGACAACGAAACGCTTCGAAGCTATGGCGATAACCAGCATCCGACGCAATTTCCAACGCACTTCAACGTCGTAGTGTACGGGCTGCGTTAACTGCGACTGGCGCGCACCAGAACTGCTCACTCACCTACCCGCGGGCCGTTCCTGCAACAGATCTAAAAAGGCCTGAGCGGCGCGGTGGAACCGCTTCTTGCGGCGATGGATAATTCCCAGAGGCCGAAACAAGTCCGGGGCTGCAATGGGGATTGGAATCAGGCGCCCTTGCGCGATTTCGGCTTCCATAATGCGCGCCGGAACGATGCTTACTCCCGAGCCATGCGCCACGGCTTCCTTGATCATCTGAAGGTTGTCGAAGTGTAGCGTCAGGTTTACGCGTACGCGATGCTCACGCAGAAAGCGGTCGATTCCGCGGCGAATGGGAAGGTCTTCATCGAAGCCGATAAAGTCGGCGCCCTCCAGATCCTGTGGAATGACCTCAGACTTGTTCGCCAGAGCATGATACGGAGACACTGCCAGGACCATTTCTTCCTGACGCCAAGGGATCACTTGAATATCCCTGGTGGGTTCGGGATAACTGACCAGTCCGAGATCGGCCCGGTCTGCCGTTACGGCTTCGTAGACTCTCTCCGGGCGAAGGAACTCGATGTCGATGATCACTTCGGGATTGCGACGCTTGAATTCGGTTTCCAATTGGGACCACTCGGATAAACCAACGGAGTAAATAGACGCGACGGACACTCTGCCACTCACCCGTTCACTCCAGGAATCCAGGTCGGCCTGGAACTCCTCGCGCCGTCGTAAAATGTCACGGCACATGTCCAGATAGAGCTTTCCTGGCTCAGTAACTGCAAGGGGCCTGGTCGCCCGATCCAGGAGAGTAACGCCGGCGTCCTGTTCGAGCTCTTGCAGTTGCTGGCTGGCCGCGGACTGACTAATTCCATTTAGCGCAGCGCCTTTGCTTACACTGCGCGTAGCGGCTATATCCTTGAAGAGGCGGAGTTGATTGAGTTCCAAGAGAACCTACATAGTATTGTAGTTACTTATAGAGTGTCAAGGGTAATTTCGGATTGAATAATACTATACGGTTCGGTATACTGGTTGAAATCCGCCATGAGTAGACTTCCAGCTGAGCAAGGATTGTACGACCCCCGCAATGAACATGATGCCTGCGGTATCGGGTTCGTGGTCAACATCAAGGGGCAGCAGTCGCACGACATTATCGTAAAAGGTCTACAGATTCTTCTGAATCTGACCCACCGCGGCGCTTGCGGGTGCGACTCCGAAACCGGCGACGGCGCTGGAATTCTGATCCAGATTCCGCATCGTTTCTTCTCCCGCGAGTGCCAAAAACTGGGTTTCGCGCTGCCTGAACCCGGCTGCTATGGCGTAGGGATGGTGTTCCTGCCCGTGGAGCCTCAACAGCGTTTGCAAGTGGAGGGCATCCTGGAGCGAATCGCCCGGGAAGAGGGCCTGACCGTGCTAGGTTGGCGCGATACGCCGGTGAATGTGGACGCTATCGGACGGGTGGCGCGCGCTTCGCAACCGTACATCGAGCAGATTTTTATGGGGGCTGCTCATGGCGTTACTCAGGACGAACTGGAACGCAAGCTGTACATCGTCCGGAAGCGCGCCGAGGCCGAAGTGGCCGCCTCGTCTGTTCGAGACAAGGACTTCTTTTACATTCCATCGCTATCGTCGCGAACCATCGTTTACAAAGGCCTGCTGCTCGCGCCACAGATTGAAAAGTTTTATAACGAGCTCACCGATCCAGACACAACCAGCGCCTTATGTCTGGTCCATCAGCGGTTCTCAACCAACACTTTTCCAACGTGGCCGCTGGCTCACCCGTATCGTTACCTTTGCCACAACGGCGAGATCAATACGGTGCGCGGCAACTCGAACTGGATGGCAGCCCGCGAGACCATCCTGGCTTCGCCACTGTTTGGGGACGACATCAAGAAACTCTTTCCTTTGATTCAGCCGGGTGGAAGCGACTCCGCCGCCATCGACAACGCAGTGGAGTTATTAACTCTGGCAGGCCGCAGTTTGCCGCACGTAATGGCCATGCTGATTCCGGAAGCTTGGGATGCGGATAGCACCATGGATTCCAAGAAGCGGGCCTTCTACGAATATCACGCGTCTCTGATGGAGCCGTGGGATGGGCCAGCCGCGGTGGCGTTCACCGATGGACGCGTGATCGGTGCGACGTTAGACCGTAACGGACTGCGCCCTGCGCGCTATCTGGTCACGCACGACGATCAACTCATCATGGCTTCAGAGACCGGTGTGCTGCCGTTCAAGCCGGAGCAGGTAAAGTTCAAAGGTAGACTGCAGCCGGGCCGTATGCTCCTGGTGGACACGGTGGCGGGCCGGATTATCCCGGATGAGGAGATCAAAGAGCAGCTCGCTTCGCGACAGCCTTACGGCGAATGGCTGGAAGGCAATCAGATCACGCTTGACAGCCTCGCTGAGCCGCCGCGGGTCTATGAACCCGATCGGGAAACGATCATTCAACGCCAACGGGTGTTCGGCTACACGGATGAGGATATTCGTATGCTGCTTGCGCCGATGGCCGCCAATGGGGAAGAACCGGTAGGCTCCATGGGCATCGACACTCCGCTGGCGTGTCTTTCCGATAAGCCCCAGCCGCTTTTCAACTATTTCAAGCAACTGTTTGCGCAAGTTACCAATCCGGCTATCGATCCGATTCGCGAGGAACTGGTGATGTCTCTGACCAGTTACATCGGAACCGAGCGGAACATTCTGGATGAGACCCCCAAACATTGCCACACTCTCAAGCTCCCTCACCCGCTGTTGACGAATCGCGATCTGGAGAAGCTGCGCCGGGTCTCGACCAGCGGGCTGCTCAGTTCAACGCTTTCCTTCCTGTTCCGCGTCTCTGGAGGCGCACAGGAACTGGAGCGGTCCTTAGACGGCCTGTGCCGGCGAGCTTCGCTTGCGATCAAGAATGGTTATAATCTCCTGATCCTGTCGGACCGGGGCATGGACGAAGAGTACGCGCCAATCCCGAGCTTGCTGGCGCTTACGGCGGTCCACAACCATCTGGTTCGCGAAGGGACTCGCACCCAGGTGGCCTTGGTAATTGAGTCGGGCGAGCCCCGTGAGGTGATGCATTTCTGCCTGCTGATCGGCTACGGAGCCAGCGCCATCAATCCTTACCTCGCCATTGAGACGCTAGAAGACCAGGCGTTGCGCGGCAACCTGCCGAGGGATACGACGTTCGAGACCGCGCTCAAGAACTACAAGAAGGCGATCAATAAAGGGCTATTGAAAGTCTTCTCCAAGATGGGCATCTCCACGCTTCAGAGTTATCGGGGAGCCCAGGTCTTTGAAGCGATCGGTCTGAATAGGTCTTTGATCGACAAGTACTTCACCGGTACGCATTCACGGATCGAGGGCGTTGGCCTGGACGTGCTCGCGCGAGAAGCTCAAATGAAGCACCAGCACGGTTTCAAGCCGCTGGGCGAATCGGACACAGAGCTCGATACCGGTGGCAGCTACCAATACCGAACACGCGGTGAATATCACCTGTTCAACCCGCTGACGGTTAGCAAGCTGCAACATGCCGTCCAGCAGCAGAGCTTTGAGACTTTTCAAGAATACTCGCAACTGATCAACGATCAAAGCCGCCATTTTTGCACCTTACGCGGGCTGATGCAGTTTAAGCGGGCCGCCCAGCCGGTTCCCCTTTCGGAAGTGGAGCCGGCATCCTCCATCGTGAAGCGATTTGCGACTGGCGCGATGTCATTCGGTTCCATCAGCAAAGAGGCTCATGAGACTCTGGCGATTGCGATGAATCGCATCGGGGGCAGGTCCAACACCGGCGAAGGCGGGGAAGACGAGGAACGTTTTCCGCGTGATCCGAATGGGGATTGGAGGCGCAGCGCCATTAAGCAAGTGGCGTCCGGGCGCTTTGGTGTAACCACCAATTACCTGGTGAACGCTGACGAGCTACAAATCAAGGTCGCCCAAGGGGCAAAACCTGGCGAGGGTGGACAGCTACCAGGCCACAAAGTAGACGAAGTGATCGCACGGGTTCGGCATTCCATCCCTGGGGTGGGGCTGATTTCGCCACCGCCCCATCACGATATCTACTCGATCGAGGACCTGGCACAGCTGATTTACGATCTCAAGAACGTGAATCCAAAAGCGCGCATTTCGGTTAAGTTAGTGGCCGAGGTGGGCGTCGGAACGGTGGCGGCCGGAGTGGCCAAGGCGCATGCGGACCTGGTCCTGATCAGCGGACATGATGGCGGTACGGGTGCTTCACCGCTTACTTCGATCAAACACGCGGGCATCCCGTGGGAGCTTGGCCTGGCCGAAGCGCAGCAGG
>JBBSHP010000219.1:0-7169 GCA_038232555.1 Bryobacterales bacterium | reverse complement strand
CTTACTCTCGATCTCGGCTGACTCCGCCGTTTTCTCCTTATCCTCGCCCGGATCTTCGATGTAGCCCAGGGCAGCGAACTGCTCCATGAGCTCGTGTGCCTGCTGCGGGTCGAGTGGCTGGTCGCCACGATGCATGCCGCTCTCGCCCTCCACCTCTTCCCAAGTGGGGATGGTCTTGACCTTCGGTGTTTCCTCGAAGGCTTCGAGCAACGGCCGGCCGTCCATATCCTGGCCAATGGGAAGATCAAAGAGCGTCAGAACCGTCGGCGCGATATCGATCAGGCTCGCTCCGTAGATGCGCTCATCCCGTCTGATGCCCGCTCCTGCCATGACAAAGATACCGTACTGTCGATGCCAGGCGGCCGGCCCGGCCGGTTCGCGCGGGGTTCCGCGCGGGCGCTGCGAGCCGGATTCAAAACCGTGATCCGAGCAAAGGATAACTGTCGTTTCCGGCCCGGCCAGCTCGAGCAGGCGCTCGAGCATCATGTCGTGGAATCGGTAGGCGCCTTTTACGACATCCTTATACAGCGCAAAGTCTTCCTCCTTGATCCACTCCAGCTTCGGTGGGTGGTAAGCCATGAAGGCATGGGAGAAATGGTCGATCCCATCGTAATAAACCGCGGTGAAATCCCACGGCTCGCTTTCCATGAGCGCGGTCGCGACAGCGTGAACCGAGGCGTTGTCACTCAAGATCTTGGCAAAGGAGCTGAGGCGCTTGTCCTTTTTCTGATCGATCTTGGCCGCGTCTGGAACGAAAGGCAGAATGTGCGCTTCGGTCAGTTCGTTAGGGAAGATCTTGAAACGCGCCAGCTCTGATCCCCTCTCCGGCGGGTGAATCGCACCTTTGGGAAAAGTCCAGCCCTTCTCCGGATCGAACTTCACTCCGCCGAAAGCGTTAGTCACAACTGTCCCTTTGATCGGCTCCGCGGGATGGCTTGCCCACCACCCGACGACGTTGCTCCACAGTCCACTCTGACTTAGAATATTCCAAAGCGCCTTACACTTGCGCGAGGTGCTGGTGTAGGGTCGTGCGCCGCCATTGACTGGGTCGGCTTCGATAAACCCGTGGATGCCGTGCTTGTCGGCAAACTTACCGGTCGCGACCGAGTTCCAGAGCATGGCGAAAGAATCGGTTGAAGGGTCGCCAGGTTACCCATGACTCCGCGGTTGATGAATCCGTCCAGAGTCGGCATGAGACCTTCCTCGAGCAGCGGCGTGATATGTTCCCAGTCAGCCGCATCCCAGCCGATAAGGAGGACTTTTCGCTTGGTCATACTCCTACGTGGCTTAAGCGATGGCTCAACCACGACAAGCACACTATCATTACCGCCCACCGCTTGCAGCGCCGCGATCTCATCTGGATGAGAGAGGAGAGACTCACTTCCCCGCCGCTCTCCCACAGGCAAGTTACCAAAAGCAAAAGGCTCCCTCGGTGCTAAGAATCGTCAGATCAGACTCCCAATGTCAATACGTCGATCCCATTCTTGCCGAGACTCAGCCACTGAGTAGTGCCGCGCTTTCAGTCGGTCTTACGATTCTCAACTCGAACGCCGCTTGCGCCAGGCGACCAACCCAGCCGCACCAAGTGCGAGAAAACCAACAGAACCGGAAGAGGGGACCTGTTCTACAGGCTGGTTGTCTGCCTTCTGCCCAACTTGGCTCTCTCCCGTCTGTCCTGCTTCCACACGGTCGCCGACGTCCCCGAAAGCATAATCCACTAAGATAAAGCGGTGGACCGGGGAAGAACCCATCCGCACTCGAGCCCATCCGTATTGCATTCCTGAGCCGGCATTAAATCTAAACCCGACGAAGCCAGGGCCTCGCATAAGCCACTGATCGTTCCCATAGCCCTTACCGTATGCCAGGGTTCCCACGGCCAAAGTGCCGGACTGCGGAACAAACTGTTGCGCTGAAACACGCTGACCGAGGTCAAGTCTGGAAACGTATTTGTATCCGCTGGCTGAAAATCCGGCCAAAGCGGCCGAAGCGGCTCCGTACAAGGCAAAGCGCGCAGCGCCAAGAGTAGAGGACGGGCTACCGAACCGATTGTGGATTGGAATAAGTGAATTTCCCGGTTGGCCCAAAGAGAAGTACCCGATGATGTAACTCCCTGGGCTAGCATCAAACCGTTCATCTATTACCCCAGAGTAGGTGATAGCTCCTTCCGCAGAGTTGTTATTAGCGAGTGCGCTTGCAGCGGCCGCCGTTGCGTAAGCGATCCAGCGAGGATTACTGATGACGTATGATGTTCTAGATTTCGCGCTTTTTCTGTTTGTTTTCATATGGGGCATTATTGGTTGATCTCTCGTGACGATTATCGTCTTCTATCGCTGCGATCGTTGGATTATACGCACTCGACTATTCACAAAGTCCGCAATGTAAATATTACCACTCTCATCCAATTCCAATCCTATTGGTCGGTTGAACTTCGCCAGTTTAGCAGGTCCGCCATCACCGCCAAAACCGGCCGTTCCATCCCCGGCTATTGTCGAAATGATTCCAGAAGTATTGATCCGACGTAAGTTGTTGCTGCCATCGTCCGCAACAAAAAGATTCCCAGCTTTATCGACTGCGACATCGGTTGGATAATTAAATTCGGCGAGAATCGCCGGACCGCCATCTCCGCTATAGCCTTGAATCCCATTCCCAGCGACCGTCGTGATTATGCCGGACGAATCAACCTTGCGAATCCGGAAATTACTGCTGTCCGCAATGTAGAGGTTGCCTGAAGTATCCAAAATGACATTTGTTGGCCCAGAGAGCTGAGCAGAAGTGGCTGGCCCGCCATCACCGGAGAAGCCCGGGATTCCATTCCCGGCCACGGTCGTGATAATGCCGAAGGAATCCACCTTACGTATACGATGATTAAGAGTGTCGGTTATAAAGAGGTTCCCCGATTCATCGACAGTTACACCGCGCGGGAAATTCAGTTGCGCAAGGATCGCCGGCCCCCCATCTCCACCGGAACCGGCCGTCCCGTCTCCAGCTACAGTGTTGATGATTCCGGAGGTATCGATTTTCCGGATGCGGTTGTTGCCGCTATCAGTAATAAACACATTTCCTAAGGAATCTGCCGCGACGCTGATCACGGACTCGAACGTTGCAGCCGTAGCCGGGCCGCCGTCGCCGCTGAATCCGAATTCTCCGGTCCCCGCGGCGGTGGTAATTATTCCGGCCGAGTTGACCACCCGCAGGCGATTATTTCCGGTATCTGCAATGTATACATTGCCATTTGCAGCGGGGAAAACGCCTTCACAAAAGTCCAATTCGGCGTTGGTCGCCTGTCTTCCATCTCCACCCCATCCATATGTTCCGTTGCCGCCTGCGGTCGTAATTATTCCCAATGAATCCACCTTGCGGATGCGATAGTTTCCCTCGTCCGAAATGAAGATGTTTCCCGCACCATCAAGAGCTACGGAATATGGAAAGTAAAGATTTGCGGCGGTGGCTCGGCCGCCATCGCCGCCGAAGCCTCCTACACCATAACCGGTCGGCCCGCTACCTACCACTGTTGTAATGATTCCGGAACTATCTACCTTACGAATTCGATTATTAAAGCTATCTGCAATATAAAGATTCCCGGCCCCATCCACGGTCACACCGCTCGGAGCTGATAATTGAGCCAGCACTGCCGGACCTCCGTCACCACTAAAGCAGACGCTGGTGTCAAAGCCGCATTTGCCGTTACCCGCCACAGTCGTGATGATCCCCGAGCGATCGACTTTCCGGATGCGCTCATCGCCTCGATCGGCGATGTACAGGTTTCCGCTAGCGTCCACCGCGACGCCTGAAGGGGTGCGCAATCCTGCAGCCGTGGCCGGCCCACCGTCGCCACAGGCGAGTCGACTCCCTTGGCAGAGTTGCCCTCCGGCAACTGTCGTGACAATTCCTTCTGGCGTGCGCTTAAGGATTCGGTTGTTGGCGGTGTCGGCAATGAAAAGATTATCACTTGCATCCACCGCGACCGCTTCTGGGTAGAAAAGTTGATCATAAATGGTGGTGATAACGCCTGCACTGTCTACCTTGCGGATTCGACTGTTTTCCCAGTCTGCGATGTAGAGATTCCCAGCGGAATCAACGGCGACCCCGCCTCCAAAGGTAGGCTGAAGTTGAGCTTTGATCGCAGGACCGCCGTCACCTGTGAAGCCAGGAGTCCCGTTGCCGGCAGCGACCGTTTCCAAGCCAGAGTTGGTGTTAATCGCCCGCACGACTTTGTGTCGGCCGTCGACCACGTAGACTTGATTACCATACACTGTGAGGCCGAACGGGAGTTGGCCGATCGATATCGCCGGGCCCACGCCCGCCGCACCAGCGAAAGTGCGAATCGTGCCCGCGGCGGAAGTGGCACTGGATCGATCGAGAGCGGCTTGGGAAAGGAAGACCAAAACCAAACCCACGAAAATCAAAACGGTGGAGGCAAAGCGTCGAATGCCGGATGCGCGAGTAAATAATAATTGGAATTTCTTCATTTGACAGAATTTTATCCCTGGCCGGACTTTTCTACAATAGCCAAACCTGTCTATTGTCTTTATACAGCGTTTCTGTTTGAAAGTGCACCATGAACGCCGCTTTGCACTGCGCCAGCGCACCGGCGATGCGACTTCTCAGCCATCGCGATCTGCGACGCGTTCTTGCATCGATTGACGAGCTTTATTCGTGCGATGATCCCGACGCACTCGCGCTGCGAATCATGTCGATCGGTCGAACTGGTGGCAGGCAGAGGCGCGAGTTTCAATCGCCTGGAGATGCGTCCGCTGCACCTGCTCTGTCAGCCTTATCCGAAGGAAACCCTTGAACCGCTCACCGAGCAATCTCGCCGGATGTTTCTCCGATATGAAAAGCAACATCCCTTTGTCATCCACTATCGGCAAACCGGCGGCTTTGCCCCGTTGAGAACAAGCGATTTGATGAGCCGAAGACATTTCGAACGGAGCGCGATCTATAACGAGTATTACCGTCGGTTTGACTCACGGTTTCAAATCGAGTTTACGCTGCCGTCCGCTCTCGATATTTGCCTGGCGGTGGTTTTCGATCATCCAGAAAGAGATTTCTCCGAGCGTGACCGGGCCCTGCTTACGCTGTTCCAGCCGCATGTGGCCGCGGCGTATCGCGCCTTGGAAATACAAGCAAGATGCAAGACCCTGGAAGCTTGCGTGGAAGCTGGCCGCGGCGCCGCCTGGGTGAGCGCTCGGGGACGCCCGGACTATCCCACTCCTGCTGTTCCGGTTTTGCTCGCGAAATATTTCGGGCACACAAACCCAAATAGTTTGCCGGACCAAATCAACCGATGGCTCAGACACCGCGAGGCGCTGCCGATCGACGACGCCATCGCCCAACCGCTTGCCCCGCTCCTTGTCAAGCGCGGCCCTGATCGATTGGAAGTGCAGGCATATAGCAACGGAACCGGACGGCTGCTCCTGTTTCGCGAACACCGTGCGCGCGTCTCACCGGCGCCTTTGATGTCTCTCGGTTTAACTCCACGCCAGGCGGAAGTCCTCTTTTGGATCGCGCAAGCCAAGAGCAATCCGGAAATCGCGCTCATCCTGGGCGCGAGCGAGCACACCGTCCACAGGCACGTGCACGCAATTCTTGGCAAACTCGGTGTTGAATCGCGAGCAGGCGCGATGTTGCGCGCGCTCGAGGTGCTCGGACTATCAACCGCCTTTAACTAACTTCGGTGCGCCTTCGGCGTTCCGCATTCATCCGTCCGCGCCCCAATTTCCACCGGTATTGCATCGTGCCTTGGTTAATCTGCCGTCATGTTTCGTGCGGATTGGTTGTGAAGCGATTTCCTTGCTCCCGTGAGCGTGAGCATCGCGCCTTGGCGGCGCCGAAGTTTGCCCCGCCGCCAGCACCCGCCGACCTGTCGGCCGACCAAATGTCCCAGGCGGTAAAACCGACTCGATTACCATTCCTACGTCGGGCGAGCTTTTCGTCGCGCTGGCCAAACCCGGGCACCAAAACGCCTTGCACTTGCGGGAAGTGCTGCTGTAAGGACGGGCCACACCGTTAACGAGATCGGGCTCGATAAAGCCGTGAATGCCATGTTTGTCGGCAAACTTACCAGTCGCGACCGAGTTCCAGAGCATCGGCGAGAGGATGGGCTGAAGGGTGGCGAGGTTGCCCATCACCCCGCGGTTGATGAAGGCGTCGAGGGTCGGCATGAGACCTTCCTCGAGCAGCGGCGTGATATGTTCCCAGTCAGCCGCATCCCAGCCGATAAGGAGGACTTTTCGCGCAGTCATACTCTTAAATTTACGGTTTTCGGTTGCGACGCCGTGTTTCGCGGATGGACACGACTAGCCGGTCACCTGCGCGAAGAAGCGACAGAAACAGTGTTATCGTCGCGGCCAAACCTGTCCCGTAACAGGTGGCAAACTCCGCGCCTTCCAGTGCAGCGAGGCGTCGTTCCAGCGCCGAGACGGTTGGGTTTCCGGAACGCGAGTACTTAAAACCTTTGTCTTTACCTACTGCTTCTTGCCTATAGGTACCCGTTTGATAGATCGGCGTGAGCATCGCGCCGGTGACTGGGTCGGCGCTCGTACCCGCATGCAGCGCCAGTGTCTCAAAGCGGTAATCAGTTTCCGGCTCATTGTGTATCTCAGCAGTTGTCATCGCAGTTTCCTTTCGATCTGCGTAGCGATCGAAAGACTGCGGTCAGCGCAAGAAACCGGAAAAAGAGCACGATACTCTGTTGAACTCAGAATCCGCACAGCCTTTAGCAGTTTTTTACGTGGAGCAAGTCGCCTTAAATCGCCACGAATGTGTTTCTGTGTGTCGACCCTGCGCGGATCAAAACGTGTTGTCAAACATTATCAGCAAAAACTTTTGTATAGTTGATTGACAACGAATCGCGCGGAACCAAGCTGAGCCCGATGGACGATGCGAACAGAGTCAAACTTGAGCAGCTCGGCCTATCGCCCGCCGAGGCGCAGGTTTATCTCGCGATCCTTCACCATGGGCCTCTCGCAGTCGCCGCGATCGCCCACCAGACAGGAATTAAGCGGCCCAGCGTTTACCCCACACTGTCGTCGTTGGTCGACAAAGGACTCGTCGAAAGCGGCGCCGGCTACGGAAGTAAATTTGCTGGTGTCGCACCCGATCAAGCGCTGCCTGCGCTCGTCGTGCGAGAGAAACAAACGCTTTCTGAGCGGGAGCGGATTGCCGAT
>JBBSHP010000218.1:0-7194 GCA_038232555.1 Bryobacterales bacterium | reverse complement strand
TGAACAGTAGCGCCGATGATTTGCATCGCTTCAATTTATCAAGCGCGATCGGGCGCGAATTGCGAAACGACAAACCGAGTGGCTGGTCTATAGAGAGTGACGGGCGAACGGGACAGGCGCTTGCCTGTGGGGGCTGAGGTTGTGGCCGGCGGAGTCCACTTCCGGGTCTGGGCCCCGGAACACAGCTCTCTAGAAGTGGTATTTCCCGGCGAGCCTCCGGTCTTCCACCAGCTCAACCGCGAAGGGCCGGAAGGCTATTTTTCAGCGTTGATCCGGGGCTCGGCCGCTGGCGATCTTTACAAGTACCGCATTGATGGACGCGATTGGCATCCCGATCCCGCCTCTCGCTTTCAACCCGAAGGTCCCCACCACTACTCGCGCGTCGTCGATCCGTCCACCTATGTGTGGCGCGATTCCGATTGGAAGGGCATTCGCATTCAGGGCCAGGTCGTTTACGAAATGCACGTGGGCACGTTCACGCAGGAAGGCACGTGGGCTGCTGCCGGGAATCATCTGCGGGATCTCGCGGATACTGGCATCACGGTCCTTGAGGTCATGCCCGTCAACGAATTTCCTGGCAATTTTGGTTGGGGTTACGACGGTGTGCATCCCTTCGCACCCACCCGGCTGTACGGCCAGCCTGACGATTTCCGAAGGTTCGTCGACCACGCGCATGCGCTCGGTCTGGCGGTAATACTCGATGTCGTCTATAACCACCTGGGACCGGATGGAAACTATTTCAGCGCCTTCTCGCCCCACTACTTCACACCCAAGCATCAGACCGACTGGGGCGAGGCAATCAACTTTTACGATAAGCACTGCGGTCCGGTCCGCGAATTCTTCATCGCGAATGCCGGCTACTGGATTCGCGAATTTCATCTGGATGGTCTGAGACTGGACGCCACCCAGAACATCTATGACGAGTCGCAGGATCATATTCTGGCGGCGGTCACTCGCGAAGTTCGCCACGCCGCAGGCCCGTGCGGGACAATCGTCATCGGCGAGAACGAACCCCAGGAAGTGAAGCTGATCCGGCCGGTCGAACAAGGCGGCTATGGCATGGACGCTGTGTGGAACGATGATCTGCATCACAGCGGAATGGTTCGTCTGACTGGACGCCATGAGGCTTACTACACCGACTACCGAGGTACACCGCAGGAGTTCATCTCAGCGGTGAAGTACGGCTACTTGTATCAGGGACAGTGGTACAAATGGCAGTCCCAAAGGCGGGGCACACCAGCTTTCGGCTTACCGCCGGCCGCGTTCGTTACATTCATTCAGAACCACGATCAGGTGGCCAATTCAGCGCGGGGCCAGCGTGCGCACATGTTGGCAGGCCCGGGCTTGCACAAAGCGATGACTGCATTCATACTGCTCGCGCCAGGCACACCGATGATCTTCCAAGGTGAAGAATTCGCATCCTCCAGCCCGTTCCTCTATTTCGCGGACCACACACCGGAGCTCGCCGGCTCGGTCAAAGAAGGACGTCGCAAGTTTCTCGGGCAGTTTCGAAGTCTCGCGGTGCCCGAAATGTGGGGCTGCTTCGCTGATCCGCATGATCCCAAAACCTTCGAGCGCTCCAAACTGGATCATTCCGAGCGCGAGCGGCATTCGGAAACATCCGCAATGTTTCGGGATTTGCTTCGGCTGCGGCGCCAAGACCCGGTCTTCCGGCAACAAAAGCCGGGCGCGGTGGATGGCGCAGTGCTCTCGCCCGATGCCTTTGTTCTGCGTTACTTCGGAGAGCAGGAAGACCGCTTGCTGATCGTGAACTTCGGTCTGGATCTGCATCTCGATCCAGCTCCGGAGCCGCTGCTGGCGCCTCCGGAAGGTAAAGAATGGAACGTGATCTGGTCGAGCGAAGCGCGCCAGTACGGTGGCTGCGGTGTTCCACAGGCTGACACCGTGGAGAACTGGTACTTCCCCGGACAAACTACTCTGGTTCTGAAGCCTGCCGAGCGCAGGAGGACGTCCCAGGAACCTCCCCAGACTTTTACACATGACTGAACTTGTTCGAAAAATGCCGTGGCCCGGTACGGCGGCCGGCGACGATCAACCGCTGCTCACGCGGGAGTGGCTGGTAACCAATGGGCTGGGTGGGTATGCCTCCGGCACCGTGGGCGGCGTGATCACCCGCGGTTTCCATGGTTATCTGATCGCCGCTCTGCCATCGCCTCTCGGTCGCATGATGATGCTCAATGATCTGGTGGAACAGGTCACTCTTCCTGACGGAAGCACTTTACAACTCGGCGGTGAAGAGCGCGCCGGGGTGCCATTGCAGTTGCATGGCTCCGATTTCCTGAAAGAGTTCCGGCTGGATACCGGTCTGCCTGCCTGGCGCTACCAGGTAGGCAAGTTCGTGATTGAAAAAAGATTGATGCTGCCGCATGGGCAGAATAGCGTGTACGTCAACTATCGCATTCTGGATGGCGAGGGCGCGATTATGCTCTCCTTGCGACCCTCTCTGAATATCCGGCCGCATGAGGCTCCGGTCAGTTCGCCGATCACCAGGGCCTACACCATGATGGTGCTCGAAGACCAGTATGAAATTCTTGCGGCCCCCGGTATTCCACCGCTCCGCCTCCTACTTTACGGACCGAGCGGGGCGTTGACGATCGACCGCATGCGCATCGATGAGATCGTCTATCGCATTGAGGAAAGCCGGGGGTACGCAGCGCGCGGTGATTTGTGGAGCCCGGGGTATTTCCATGCCGAAGTATCGAAGGGCCGCGATTCCACACTGGTCGCATCTACGGAGGCTTGGGAAACCATTCGTGCCATGTCGCCGTCCGAGGCACTGGACGCGGAGTATGACCGCCGTGGCCGGCTGCTGGCCGAAGCCCATCCCGCGGCGCAAAGTGGAACGCCGGCCGAACTGGTACTCGCCGCAGATCAGTTCATCATCCGCCCCGCCGGACGGCTGGAGGACACTGCCCGCGCCCTGGCAGTCGGGGATGAAGTACGGACCGTCATCGCCGGTTATCCCTGGTTCACCGACTGGGGCCGCGATACGATGATCAGCCTGGAAGGGCTGACGCTCACCACGGGCCGCCGTGTGGAAGCTGCTTACATTCTGCGAACGTTTGCTCATTACATCCGCGATGGTTTGATCCCCAACATGTTTCCGGAGGGTCAAAAAGAGGGGCTGTACCATACTGCCGATGCAACGCTTTGGTTCTTCCACGCCATTAACCGCTATCTGGAGGTGAGCGGAGACCGCACCATACTTCGCCTGGCGCTTCCGAAGCTTCTAGATATTGCCGAGTGCCACCTGCGAGGCACCCGGTTTGGAATCCACGTTGATCCCGCCGACGATCTTCTCGCGGAAGGCGCGCCAGGGTATCAACTCACCTGGATGGATGCCAAGGTGGAAGACTGGGTGGTCACTCCACGTCGTGGCAAGCCCGTCGAAATCAACGCGCTCTGGTACAACGCACTGAAGCTTTTAGAAAAATGGCTCTGCGAGGAGCACCGGCCGGAAGCCGCGCCACGCTTCGCCGAGCACGCCCAACGCTTGCGCAAATCCTTCAACGAGAGATTCTGGAATCCAGAGACCGGCCATCTTTACGATGTGATTGACAGTGAACACGGTGACGATCCTGCTTGCAGGCCCAATCAGCTCCTGGCGATCTCGCTGGAGTACCCGGTTCTGGACCAATCGCGTTGGGCCGCCGTTGTGGAAATCTGCGAAAAGACGCTGGTAACTCCGGTCGGCTTGCGCTCGCTCTCGCCGGATAACGAGGATTACAAGGCCAGGTACGATGGCGATCTGCGCTCGCGCGACGCTGCTTATCATCAGGGCACCGTGTGGAGCTGGTTGATCGGGCCGTTCATCGATGCCTGGCTCAAGGTGCATCCCGGCAATCTCGACCAAGCCAGAACATTTCTGGAAGGTTTCGTTCCGCATCTCGGAGAAGCGTGCATCGGCTCTATTAGCGAAATATTCGATGCGGAGGCGCCCTACACACCGCGGGGTTGCGTTGCGCAAGGCTGGAGCGTTGCCGAGGCCCTGCGCTGTTGGGTGAAAACAGCGCACCCGCCCCATGTCTGAGCCTTGGCTCCGTGGTCCTATCCCGGACACGAACTCGCTGATCGTCCCTGTCTTGCGATCCTTTCAGCAAGCGCGTGAGGATTTGGCCAGGTACACGGAAGGGTTGACGGCCGATCAGGTCTGGGCACGGCCGCACGGATTGGGTCCGCTCGGTTTTCATCTTCGCCACATTGCCGGGAGCGTGGACCGGCTGACAACCTACCTGGAAGAGCGAAGCCTGAACCAGGAGCAGATCGCCGCCCTCAAGAGCGAAATGGAACCGGGCGCAACTCGCGAGGAGTTACTGGCCGTCCTCGAAGCTGGTTTGGCAAAGGCCGAGCAGGTAATCCGCCGCGTAGACTCAGCGAGATTTTCGGAGGTGCGCACAGTGGGCCGGCTGCACTTCCCGACCACGGTGATTGGTCTGCTGGTCCACTTGGCCGAACACACCCAAAGGCACGTCGGACAGGCGATCAGCGCGGCGAAACTGGCGAGGGCCGAAGTCCCTTAGAAGATGTATAACGGCGTGCCAGGGGCAGGGGCGGGAGCTTCCTCCAACACCTCCCCGCCGCCAGCCCCAGCGGCTACGGGCTGCTCTTGCAATGCAGGGGCGAGCGGCCGGCAGTAGATACCGCTATCACCGAGATAGATTTCCAGCTCCGACGGCCGGGGCAGCGAGCCCTGGATCAAGGCCTCCGAGAGCGGATCCTCGAGATATTTCTGCAGTGCCCGTCGCAGTGGTCTCGCGCCGTAACTGCGGTCCACCAGGGTCTTCTCCAGAATGTAACGGGCGGCATCGTCGTTCACCTGGATTTTGATCTGCTTTGCGACCAGGTTCACGTTAATTTGCTCAACCAGCAGCTTGACGATTTTGAGCAGGTCGTCATCGGTGAGCGACGTGAACAGGATCACTTCGTCCAGGCGGTTCAGAAACTCTGGATTGAAGGCCTTCTTCACCTCACCCATCACCTGGTCCTCAATTTTCGGAGGAATCCCGGTGTTGGACGGAGCGGCGAACCCAATCTGCGTCTTCTTGTCCAGGAAGCGCGCTCCCAGATTCGAAGTCATAATGATGATCGTGTTCTTGAAGTCGACGGTGTTGCCCAAGCCGTCCGTCAACTGACCGTCTTCGAACACCTGCAGCAGAATGTTGTACACATCCGGGTGCGCCTTCTCGATTTCGTCCAAAAGGATGATGGAATAGGGAGCACGCTTCACCCGCTCTGTGAGCTGGCCGCCCTCTTCGTAACCCACATATCCGGGGGGCGAACCGATCAGCTTCGAGACCGAATGCTTTTCCATGAACTCGGACATGTCGAAGCGGATGAGCGACTTCTCGCTGCCAAATAGAAACTCAGCGAGCGCCCGGGCCACCTCGGTCTTGCCTACACCCGTTGGTCCCAGGAACAGAAACGATCCGGATGGCCGCTTCGGGGACTTCAAGCCGGCACGCGATCGCCGGATCGCCCGAGACAGCGCGGAAATGGCCTTTTCCTGACTAATGATCCGTCTATGCAGCTCCTCTTCAATTCGGAGCAGCTTGCTGATCTCTTCTTCGCGGATCGCAGTCATCGGCACGCCGGTCCAGCGGGCCACTACATCTTCGATGTCATCTTTGGTTACCACGCCAGTGGACGTGTCGTCGAGGTTGTATTTCTCGCGGAGCTGCCGAAGATTTTCGCGCTCCTTGCGTTCCTCATCCGAATAGAACCGGGCCTTCTCGAACTCGTGATTCGCGATCGCATTTTCCATGCGGTGCACGATGAACTTGATCCTCTTCTGGATATCGGCGACTTCACCAGGAAGCGTGGTCTGGCGGAGCTTCACTCGCGCACCCGCTTCATCGATCAGATCGATGGCCTTGTCTGGCAGAAAGCGATCTGGAATAAACCGTGTCGACGCGTGAACGGACGACTCGATCGCCTCGTCGGTATACGCGACGGCGTGGAACTTTTCGTATCGCTCTTTAATTCCGAAGAGGATACGCACCGCATCGGATTCCGACGGCGGGGGAACCTTCACGGCCTGAAAACGGCGCTCCAGCGAGCGGTCTTTCTCAATCGACTTCCGGTACTCGGCTGGCGTGGTGGCTCCGATACATTGAATCTCGCCGCGCGAAAGCGCTGGCTTCAGGATGTTAGCGGCGTCCAGGGATCCTTCCGCCGAGCCCGCGCCCACCAAGGTGTGCAACTCGTCGATGAAGATGACAGCGTTCTGGTTCTCCATCAACTCTTTCATAATGGTCTTCAGCCGCTCTTCGAATTGACCGCGGTACTTGGTTCCGGCCACAATGAGCGAAAGATCCAGCGCCAGAATGCGCTTATCGGCTAAGAAGGAAGGTACATCGCCATCCGCGATTTTCTGGGCCAAGCCCTCCACAATCGCCGTCTTGCCCACCCCGGGTTCGCCGATCAGGACTGGATTGTTTTTGGTGCGGCGGCACAGAATCTGCACGACGCGCTCCAGTTCATAATCGCGGCCGATCAAAGGGTCCAGCGAGCCGTCCATGGCTGCCTGGGTGAGATCCCGGCTAAATTCAGCCAGCAAAGAACTCTCTTTCGGGCGATTGGAAGATACTTTCTCAGAAGAGGATCGCTGAATCTCCTCGCGTACCTGGGACAGACGAAGTCCGCGCTCATGCAGAATCTCGGCAGCAAAACATTTCTCTTCGCGCAGCAGACCGAGTAACAGGTGCTCGGTCCCGATGTGCTTATGACTGAGCCGCTCAGCCTCTTCCGCGCCGTAGGCCAAAACGCGCTTGCACTCGTGGCTCAACGGCAGGTCTACCGAGGTGGACACCTTCTCCCGTATGGTGGTGTGCGCTTCAATCTGCTTCCGGATGGATTCGATAGCGGCATGGGAGCGCAGAAAACGGTTTGCCAATGCCTTATCTTCTCGAAGCAATCCCAACAGCAGATGCTCGGTTTCGATGTAGGGACTGCCAAACTGGCTGGCTTCATATCGCGCAAAAAAAATCACTCTTCGCGCCTTCTCGGTATATCGTTCAAACATAGGTTCCGCCGTAATTATTGAATGCCTGATTATTGGATGCTTGGTCCAGCGCCGAAGTTGCCTCGCCGTTCCAGGCCGTCAAGGTACCATTATTCATTTGCAAAATACGATCGCAGCGTTTCGCGAACGATAAGTTATGAGTTACGTAGATG